>NZ_LSKH01000344.1:0-29704 GCF_001557395.1 Sphingomonas sp. CCH5-D11
ATCCTCATCCCCACCCCCTGTTCAGGCCAAGACCACCGACTGGGCTTCCTGCAGATAGCCCAGCCAGCGCCACATGATCCGGTCGCGATTCCCGCCCCACCGCGGGTCGGACCAGCAGCCCTGCAGGCAATGCCTCCAGATGGTGTCGAACGCCTGCTGCTGCGCCTGGGGGGGACCGAGGGAACCGATCTGTCGCTGTTCCAGTGCCTGGAGCAGTTCGGTCACTTTGTCTTCGACAAGCTCGTCGAGCGGAGCCTGGAAACGCTCGCGCGCCGCCGCGTCCAGCTTTTCTAGCCAGAGCGGATAATCGGCCTTCCAGGCGCCGAGGTCGTCATGGATCCGGATGCCGCCGTCTTCCGGGAACTGAAGGAGCCGGTCGAGGAAGGTCGCGGCCCCGCAATCGTCGGCCCCGGGGATCCCGCGCTCCGCGTCCCGCGGGTGGATTGCCCTGAACAGCGCCTGCACCTGGCGCATCTGCAGGGGGGAGAAGAACTGCCCCGCCGGCAACCTGAACTCGGAATCCCAAGCCATGACCGGCTCCTCCCCTGTTTCTCAGCCGGCGGCGAGTGCAAGCTTGCGCGGGAGCAGCATGTCCTCCAGCGCGTCTTGTATTCCTGCTTCGAGTTCCGGGAAGCTCAGATATTGCGGACCGCGCTCGTCGAAGATCTTCTCGCCCAAGGCCGGATAGGTGTCCCAGCCCATGCCGATATATTGACCGACTTCACGGCCGAAATAATTGGCGACCATCGCAACGGTGCTGCCGTGGACGCCGCTCCCGCCCGCAGACGTCCAGATCGTGCCGTCCTTCTTGCCGGCCCACATCGTGCGCGGCTGGAGCAGATTTGCTCCCTCTTCCTTGAGCCGGCGCGCGACGGTGGCGGCCGCCGTGACGGGCGTGTCGTCGAGAATGCCGGCGCGGTGCAGGATCGAAATGCCCGAACAATTGGTGCCCACCACCTTCCCCGCCTCGTGGTGGCGGCGCACGGCGGCGAGGATGCGCTGATCTTTGCTCGCTTCGCCGCTTCCCAGCCCGCCGGGCA
Organism: Sphingomonas sp. CCH5-D11; assembly: GCF_001557395.1. Lineage (NCBI taxonomy): Bacteria > Pseudomonadati > Pseudomonadota > Alphaproteobacteria > Sphingomonadales > Sphingomonadaceae > Sphingomonas > Sphingomonas sp. CCH5-D11. The sequence continues at coordinate 1,041 of NZ_LSKH01000344.1, forward strand.
CGAACAGAAGGTCGAACAGGTCCTCGCTCTCCAGATAGCCTTCCGAGACGACCCGAGTGCCCATCTGCATCTCGACGAATTCCGGCCCTTCGCGCGAGGAGCGGATTAGCTTGACCTCGAGGCTCTTGCCCTGTTCGGCCAGAACCATCGAAGTGTGCTTCAGGATTTCGTAGGGGACGAGCGTGTCCTGCTCGCCGCAGCGATGGTAGGCAAGTACGCCTACAGTCTTGATCTCAGGCATTCTGGACCCTCCCGATCTCACTTCGAGCTCGCGCTCTAGGTTCGCAATCAACAACAGCCAGGGACCGAGATCGCCCGGGCCGTAGTGTTCCATCAGCTCCACGACCAAGGCATCCTCGACCTCGCTGAGGCAGGCGCCGAGCCGCGGCAGCGTCTCATCATTTTCGCGCCGCGCATGCTCGCGGTAGAGCGCGACAAAGCCTTCGAGACCGTCCTTGAACGCCTCTGCGGCGGCTTCATCGCCGGCCCGCAGCTGGTTCAGCGCATCGCCGAGCGCCTTGAAATACTGCCGACCGCGCTCATGATCCTCATAGACGTAGGCGGCCTCGGTGGGCGGGAAGCCGAAGGCGAAGGCGAGCGGCAGCAGCACCCGCTCCTCCACCATGTGATGATAGCGATCGATGAACTCGTTCAGCAGAAAGACGAGGATGCCCATGGCGCGCAGCGGCGGCGGCTCGCCCGCTCCAATCTTCTTGGCAATCGCGGCCGCGGCCATGACCAGCCGCCGACCGATCAAATGGTCTTCCTCTATGATCATTTCGGCGAGGCGGCCGCTGTCCTTCTCGGTGGACGGTCGCGAGGAGACTGGCTTGAACAGGAACTCTCGGCCGGGCGGGCACGGCTTGAGCTGCGCCTGCATGCCAGCTGCCTGGGCGCCCAGCACCTCGGCGAAATTCTCGCCCACGAACAGGCATTCGTCCGGGCGCAGCCCCATCTTCTCGGCCGCATAGGCGAAGATGCGGGGGTCGGGCTTATCGACGCCCACGTCGTGGTTGATGACCAGCCCGTCGGGATCGACGAACTCGGCGATCCCCGCCTCTTCGATCATTTTGCGACCAGCCAGGGCCAAGACATCCGCTGGAAGGTTGGTGATGATGCCGATCCTAAACCGAAGGATCTCCTTGCACGTACGAAGAAGGTCCATCGTGGATGGTTTGTAGATGACGAGATGGCCCGGCCGATCCACGTAGCCGAGAGTGTCCTTTACGTCGAACAGGATAGCGGAGATCGGTTGGTCGGCCACAATGCCTCCATCCAAGCTGGCGCGAGTCTCTTCGTGTTAAAGATGAACTATACTGATGGGCCGTCAAGCGAAATTCACTGACTTAGCTCGAATGGCTCAAAGCTGCTGGCAGCCTTCGAAACCGAAAGTGTCCAATCCCCGTGCAGGACCAGCAAGCAGAGAACTCGCTATCGCGTCAGTGTCTGCTCCTTTCCTCTTCACACACCGGCATCATATCTGATGCTGGAAAAAAGCGCGGCCATTCCGTAAGTTCTTCTACTACTATTTCCTTCTCCCCGTCCGGACAGCCCTCTTAGATCCAATTGCAGCCGCCTTAACGAAGCTCGTTCAACGTCAGCTTTCAGGTCATCGATGGGAGGTCTGAAACGACCGAAATGAGCGCGCGAAGCTGCTGCTACGCTCTAGCTGAATGAACGGCCGCAATTACCCGACACGCCCTGAAGGCAGCCGGTCAATCCAGCTCCCGCATCAACATCAACAACCGTGTCGCGAGGATCACCGTTGCGGCTGCTGCGATTTAGCGGGCAGTCTGCTGGCTCCCGGTCGCTTTTCCAATAAGCGCTGCATGCCTCCCTGCGAGGGAGCTATTTGGACCTCCGTCTTACGTCCGATCTGCACGTGGAGAGGAGGATCGAAGGAGGTCTGAGCTACCCTCGGCGCGGTTCGTTAAACCGCTGGTGCGAGACCTCGGCCACGTGCTTCGATTGCTGCCTTAGCTAGGAAATCCTCGATGCCGGCAACGGATGGTTGACGACATAGCTGGAGGGCTTCGACTTCGGTGAGACAGTCGATCCCGTACCCGAACTGGGCCTGCCAGAGTTGGTCGAGTTCTTCGCCATGCCGTCCCCATAGCAGATCGCACGTCTCAGGTCTCATCGAAATGCGTGGGCATCGCGGCCCTCGGTTAGCGTGAATGGCGATCACATGTCCGCCGTGACCCTCCAATGGCCGCGCAGATTGGCTAGCGTGCCGACTAGGCCGACATGATCATTAGGGTGTACCGGCCAGTGCCCCGCGGGTAACGGTTTTTGAGGCGATTTTCACGACCGCAATCGCCCGCTTACGATGTCCGGAAACAACCCGTATTGACAGCACACCTTACGCGATAAATCGCAGATGCAGAAGAAAGAGCCGCAGAAATCCGCCGTTCCCGCTTTGCATGTGGCGTCGAAGTCGGGTCTGATGAATGCTATTTGGTAGCTGAAAACAGCGCTCCTCAGCAGCTATCTGGAAACGTGGCGCGGCGAGCGCTCAGTGCCGGCATCATCTGGGACACCGATCTGCCCGGCTTCGGACTGAGGATCCAGCCCACCGGCCACAAAGCGTGGATCGTCAAGTTCCGGGAGCGCGGCCGTCAGCGCTTCGTCACTCTCGGTCCAACCACGACGGTTCCAATCGATGCCGCACGCCTCCAAGCGCGAGCGATGCTGGAGCAAGCGGCACTGGACGGCTTGCCGGCCAGACAGCCGACCAAGGCCTCCCCGCTCTTTCGCGACTACGCTAGCGAGTTTTGGCAGGACTACAGCCGGCACTGGAAGCCGACCACGCAGAAGGGCAACGCTCGCGTTCTTCGCCGAGAGCTGCTGCCACGGTTCGGCGAACTTGCGGTCGACGCGATTAGCCGCTCCGACGTGCTCCGCTGGCGCGACGACCTCGCTGACCGGCAAGGCAGCTTCAACCGTGCCCTGCCGATGCTAGCCGTCATGCTCATATATGCCGAGCAGCTTGGCTATCATGACCGAGGCTGTCGCTCGCGACGTGGCGAGCCGTATCCTGCTGCGCTGTCACGTTGGCGAAAACCCGGCCAACACGCGCGCCACGGTTCGCTCTGCTCCGACGTTCCCGGCGTTCCTCGACGAGTACTGGCAGCGCATGTAGGGCCAGTGGAAACCGAGGACCGTCGAGACGCACGACGGCTACCGTCGCCTTCATCTCGACAGTGCGTTTACGGGCAAGTTCGTCGACCAGATCGAGACGGCGGACGTCGTAAGGTGGTTCGCTCGCCTAACCGATCGGAGCGGCCCAGGCGCGGCGATCCGGCACATCTGCCGATCGACAGAGTGATGCTCGCCGAGTACAATCCACCTCGCTCAGATCCAAAGCGATCCGCTACTACGAAGATGGAGCTAACGGGCTGAGCAGGCCGTTGGGCGGATGACTCCAACGGAGCGTTAGAGACCAAGATCGCAGAGATATGTGCCGGCCTTGTCGTTGAGGGAGAGAGGCTCTACCGGACCAGCCTTCGGCAGATGGAGGAGCAGGCCGAGCGAGAGCGCGTCGCGGCCGAGAAGGCCCGTCAGGAGCGGCTTAGGAAAGCCAACGCTGACCGGGCTTTTGCTCTGCTGGAAAGCGGACGGTTGCTGGCAGAAGCTGCGCAGCGTCGTCGCCAGAGTTGCGGCCGCCGTGGCGTCAGGCAGCTTGAACCTCTCAGGAGCAGAGTTGGATCAATGGCGGGAGTGGGCTGAGGGTGAGGCGGATAAATTTGATCCAGTCCTTTCGGGACGGGTTCGTGTTCACCTGATACCGCCGATTTCGGAGTAACCCTAGAAAGTCTCACGAGCGCTCGCGGGATCAAGCACTCTGGCACCCCACCGATAGCCCGGCTCGAAACCGGTCCATTCCGATACACGCAGCAGCCGCGTATCGAAACCTAGCTTGACGATACTATCGATGCACCAGTAGTAATGAGCCACGTTTTCGATACAGGAGTCGCGTGATGAGTCGGACCTTTGCCTATTGTCGCGTGAGCACCGGCGATCAAACCACCGACAACCAAGTTCGCGAAATCGACGCTGCCGGCTTCAAGATCGATCCGAAGCGAGTGGTTGCTGAGACCGTCTCCGGTTCGATAGCTGCGAAGGAGCGCAAAGGCTTCGCTCGGCTCATAGATCGGCTGGAGGCAGGTGACATTCTGATCGTCACCAAGCTCGATCGACTTGGGCGAAATGCGATGGACGTTCGCGCAACCGTAGAGGCACTGGCTAGTGATGGGGTTAGGGTACACTGCCTAGCGTTAGGTGGTGTCGATCTGACCAGTCCCGCCGGAAAAATGACGATGGGAGTTATCTCGGCGGTGGCAGAGTTCGAGCGTGACCTCCTTATCGAACGGACACAGGCGGGCTTAGGGCGTGCGAAAGCCGAGGGCAAAACATTGGGGCGCCCTTCAGCCCTGACCGACGCTCAACAGGCGCAGATACGTACCCAGCGATCGACTGGCGTCTCCCTCGGCGCACTGGCCAAGCAATACGGTGTCAGCCGAGCGGCGATCCAGCGAGTAGAGAAGAGGGCCTAGCCGAATTTTCTAACGAGGTGGCGGGGGACCCAAAGGGCTGACCTGCTGAGTGACCGATCACTAGCACCAAACTCCCGCCCAATTTACTAGAAGTGAGCAAGCCAGCCAGTACAGTTGTCACACGAGATTTAGCCGATCAAAAAGCATACGATTACTGCGCTCGGCGTTAGCGAGTACAGTATCATAGCCACAGGGCTGCCGGACTCAACCTGAGAGGCTTGCCAGCCATCTGATTGATTTGCGTCCATAGCTTCGGGCGTCTCAGCGTTTGTGACGGGTTGCCCAACGTCGTCCGCGACGATCGAAACGACGCGCGTGCCTTTTAGAAGATAAGTGGTGTGGAGCTTGTTCCATGCCATCGCTGCGACACGTCGAGACGAGCGGGTAAAGGTGTCCCACAGGCTGACAAGGAAAGTCCTCAGTCGGCGGTAAAGCGGTGGCTAACGTAAATCAAGAGTCCGCCTGCAGAAGCGGCATTGATGCTTAGTGAATCGTAGGAGACACGCACTCGGTAAGCAACTTCTCGATTTCAATGACCGGTGCGCGGTCGTCTTCATCGGGAGCAAGCTGTTCGTCGCGTGGACACCTCGGAAAGGTGCTACTTACAAGTTCATCTCCCATCGTGACTTCCTGCAGCGCGAGGCCATTAAGCTTGTCGAGGTCAAGACCAAGGGCGGCGAGAAGAAGACGCTTAAGATGGCCGACGAGTGGCTCAAGTGGCGGGGCCGTCGGCAGTATGTTGACGTGCGCTTCGCTCCCGGCCTTCAGGACGAGACTGTCTTTAACCTGTTTACAGGATTTGCGTTCGATGCGGCGGCCGGCGATTGGAGCAAGCTCCGCGACCATCTCCGGTACGTCATTTGCCAGGATGATCCGAACGCGTTTGCTTGGCTGATGACCTATCTGGCTCATCTGTTCCAGCGGCCGGGCGAAAAGCCGCCTACGGCGCTGGTGATCAGCGGCAAGAAGGGTACGGGCAAGTCCATTGTGTTCGATTTCATTCAGAGCCTGATGCCCCAGCACTTCAGCAAGGTCGCCGACGGCAAGCGGGCTCTGGGCAACTTCAACTCCCAGAATGAGACGGCGCTCTTCGTCTTGATGGAGGAAGCCGTCTGGGCTGGTGACCTTGCTGCAGAGTCGGTGCTAAAGGACATGATAACAAGCCCGACGCAGCGTATCGAGCGGAAAGGTGTCGATGCCTACATGGCGCCGAGCTACTTCCGGATGGCACTGCTCTCGAATGCTGATTGGGTGGTGCCCGCATCGTTCGACGAACGTCGGTTTGCCGTGTTCAAGTGCGGTGATCAGCACCGCGGCGACATCGGGTACTTCAAGGCCATGGTCGAACAGATGAACGATGGTGGAACGGAGGCGATGCTTTTCGACCTGCTCAACTACGTGCCCGATAACGGTTGGGATGTGCTGCGGACGCCGCCCGTGACGGTCGGTCTTCAAGAGCAGATCGTCGCCTCCTTGCGTGGACTCGATCAGTTCATGTTGCAGCTGGCAACTGACGGCCTGTACGAGTGCGAGAAGTGCGAAGGCGGCGGTGTCTACCTCGATGAGACGCGCCCTACGTCCGTCAACATCATCGACGTGCGGGCTGCTGCCCGCGATCACATGATAGACAACTACCCGGGCAAGAAGGCTGCAACCGTCGGCATGATCGATCACGCGGTTCGCGAGTGGTTCGGCGCGGTCGTGGTCAAGCGCAAGGTTCAGACGAATGAGGGCCGTTGGGTCGAGTTCCCGCCGCTGGCTGACGTTCGCGAACACCTTCGGCGCGCCAAGCGCATCGACATCCACTCGCCGAGCTGATCGTCAGATCACAATCCACATCCGAAGCGGGCTCCTCACAGAGGGGCCCGTTTTCGCGTGCGATCGCCTCGTCGCCATTGCCTTCAATAGCCCAAGCGTGGCCGCCTCACTAACTCTCTCAGACATATTAATCTGTCACCAACGTTCGCCTTCGTCCGGCCCAAGCCGGTCCGAAATGTGGGAACTATCGGGGGAGCCGCAGGCTTGGCATTCCCGAAAAGTCGTTGCGGATCAACGCCATTGCGTACGGGAAATGGTGCCCAGAAGAGGACTCGAACCTCCACGCCCTTGCGAGCGCCAGCACCTGAAGCTGGTGCGTCTACCAATTCCGCCATCTGGGCACGGGGTAGGCCGGCGCCTCTAGGGTGTCGGTGCCGGCCTTGTCAACAGGCACTTTGCACGGCTAGGGGCGGGGCGAAATTTTCCCCGGCGGAGCGTTACATGAGAGACAGGCTGTTCACGCTGATCGGCGGTGGCGGTTTTCTGGGCCGTTATGTCGCACAGGCGCTGCTCGCCACGGGCGCGCGCGTTCGGATTGCGCAGCGCGATCCCCGCGAGGCCTGGTATCTGAAGCCGCTGGGCGGGCTGGGGCAGACCCAGTTCGTCGCGGCCGACATCGCCCGGCCCGAGACGATCGAGCGGGCGATCGCGGGCGCCGATGGCGTGGTGAACCTGGTCGGCAGCTTCACCGGCGATCTGGACCGCATCCATGTGGCGGGCCCGCGGGCGCTGGCCGAAGCGGCGCGTCGCGCCGGCGTGGGCGCGCTGGTCCATGTCTCCGCGATCGGGGCAGATGCCAATGCCGAGGCGCAATATGCGCGGACCAAGGGCGCGGGCGAGGCGGCGGTGCGCGAGGCGTTCCCCGCCGCCACCATCCTGCGCCCCTCCACCGTGTTCGGCCGCGAGGACAAGTTCATCAACATGTTCGCAGGGCTGATCGCCCGGCTGCCGGTGGTGCCGGTGCTGAAGCCGAACACCCGTTTCCAGCCGGTCTTCGCCGGCGACGTCGGCGATGCGGTGGCGGCGGCGCTGCGTGACCCGGCCCGCTTTGGCGGGCGGACGTTCGAGCTGGGCGGGCCGGACGTGCTGACCATGATGGAGCTGCAGCAGTGGATCGCGCGCCAGATCGGCCGCGCGCCGTCGCTGGTGGCGCTGCCCGATGCACTGGGCGGGATGCTCGCCGCGCTGCCGGGCGCGCCGATCTCGCGCGATCAGTGGAAGCTGTTGCAGAAGGATACGGTGGTGGCGCCGGGCGCGGACGGGCTGGAGGCGCTGGGCATCACGCCGACGCCGCTCGCCGCGATCGCGCCGGGCTGGCTGGTGCGATACCAGCGCGCCGGCCGCTTCGCACGGCCGACCGCCGCCTGATCCCCGCATCACCGTTCCGCGCATCGGCCCGCGGCGGCGGGCAACCTGAAAGGCTGTCATGTCCGACCTGCTGACCGCGATCATCCTCGGCATCGTCGAGGGGGTCACCGAATTCCTGCCGGTGTCCTCCACTGGCCACCTCGTGCTGGCGACCGAGCTGCTGGGCTATGATCCGCAGCGCTGGGCGGTGTTCAACATCGCCATCCAGCCGGGCGCGATCCTGGCCATCGTGGTGCTGTACTGGCGCACGTTCATGGCGGTGCTGACGGGGCTGTTCCGCGGTGAGCCAAACTCGGTTGCCTTCGTGCGCAACCTGCTGATCGCGTTCGTTCCCGCAGTGGCGCTGGGCCTCGCGTTCAACGACCAGATTGAGGCATTGCTGGAGAATGCGGTGGTGGTCGCCTGGGCGCTGATCATCGGTGGCGTGGCGATCCTGGTCGTGGAGAGGCTGGCGAAAACCAGCGTGGTTGGCGGCATTTCCGGGGTATCCACGGCGCAGTCGGCGAAGATCGGCCTGGTGCAGTGCATCGCCATGATACCCGGCGTCAGCCGTTCCGGCGCGACGATCATGGGCGCGATGGCTTTCGGCATCGACCGGCGCACCGCCGCCGAATTTTCCTTCTTCCTCGCACTGCCGACGCTGACCGGCGCGACGGTGCTTCAGCTCGTCAAGCATCGCGACGCGATCACCGCCAACGACCTGCAGCTGATCGGGGTTGGCGCCTTCGTATCGTTCATTGTCGCGCTCGCCGTGGTGAAGGCGTTCATGGCGGTGGTGACCAAACATGGCTTCGCACCCTTCGCCTGGTATCGCATTATTGCCGGGGCGGCGGCGTTGATGATGCTTTCCGCACGATAGGTCCGGTGTGTTACCTTCTTTATTGGTGATTGTAGCGGCCAACTGAACAAAAGGCGGGGTGAAGCAGCAAATAGGTAAGCAGTGCTGACTTGATGGTGTTTCGGCGATGTGAGACCCACATCGGCGGAGGGCTTATGGCTGCTGATACCATGCTTCGATTCGTCGCGACCCCGCAGTCCTATCCGGACAAACGGTCGGCCGAGGCGCGAGCGGAAGATTTTCGTGAGATCGCCGACCGCTACGCCGTGGTTCGCGCGGAGGAGCAGGCCGGGCGCTGTTCGCAATGTGGCGTGCCTTATTGCACCGTCCATTGCCCGCTCCACAATCACATCCCGGACTGGCTGCGACTGACCGCCGAGGGGCGGCTGCGCGAGGCCTATGAGCTGAGCAACGCAACGTCGACCATGCCGGAGATCTGCGGCCGCATCTGCCCGCAGGACCGGCTTTGCGAAGGCAATTGCGTGATCGAGTTCAGCGGCCATGGCGCCGTGACGATCGGCTCGGTCGAGAAGTTCATCACCGACACGGCCTGGGAAGAAGGCTGGGTGGAGCCGCTGGTGCCAGGGCCGGCGCGGGGCCAATCGGTGGGCGTGATCGGCGCCGGGCCGGCCGGGCTGACCGCGGCGGAATATCTGCGCGCCAACGGATATGAGGTGCACGTCTATGACCGGCACGACCGGGCGGGCGGGCTGCTGACCTACGGCATCCCCGGTTTCAAGCTGGAGAAGCCCGTCGTGATGCGCCGGGTCGAGCGGCTGAAGGCGGGCGGCATCGTCTTCCATGAAGGCTTTTCCGTTGGCGAGGATGCAGGGTTCAACGATCTGCGCCAGCGCCACGATGCGATCCTGATCGCCACCGGCGTCTACAAGGCGCGCGAGATCGACGTGCCTGGCAATGCAGCGGGCGGGGTGATCGCCGCGCTGGATTACCTCACCGCGTCCAACCGCAAGAGCTTCGGCGATGCGGTGGCCGCGTTCGATGACGGCAGCCTAGATGCGGACGGCAAGAATGTGGTGGTGATCGGCGGCGGCGACACGGCCATGGATTGCGTGCGCACCGCCATTCGCCAAGGTGCGAAGAGCGTGCGCTGCCTGTATCGCCGCGACCGCGCCAACATGCCGGGTTCGCAGCGCGAAGTCGCCCATGCGGAGGAAGAAGGCGCGGAATTCGTGTGGCTTTCCGCGCCGCATTCGTTCGTCGGAGACGAAACGGTGTCCGGCGTTCGCGCCAACCGGATGCGGCTGGGCGCGCCCGACGCGAGTGGCAGGCGCGCGCCGGAAGTCGACCCGGGCGGCCCGATCGACATGCCGGCGGACATGGTGATCAAGGCGTTGGGCTTCGACGCGGAGGAACTGCCGCACCTGTGGGATGCGCCGGAACTGGGCGTCACGCGCTGGGGCACGGTGCTGGTCGACAACAAGACGCTGATGACGAGCCTCGACGGCGTGTTCGCCGCGGGCGACATCGTGCGCGGCGCGAGCCTGGTCGTCTGGGCGATCCGCGACGGCCGCGATGTGGCATCGACGATGCACAAATATCTGAAGGCGAAGGCCGCGGCCGGGGTGAAGGTGGCGGCGTGAGAGCGCTGCTCCTCGCGGTGGCGCTCGCTACCCCGGCAGGTGCCGCGGCACGAGAGCCGGCGAAGCCCGTCTCTGCCGTTGCTCCGGCAGCGATCGATCCGTCACGACTGGAAGCATCGCGCAAGCTGATCACTCAGATCATGCCGCCGGAGCAGATGGACAAGATGCTTGAGCAGATGATCCGCCCAATGATGGCGAACATGCAGCAAACATTGATGCAGGATCCAAGGATCGCTGAGGCTTTCGGTGGTAACCCGCAGGCGCGGGAGGCGATGGCGCGCTTCATGGAGCGCCAGGCGGATCGCAGTATCACGACCATGCAGAGCGAGATGCCCGCCATGGCGGAGGCGATGAGCCGTGCCTATGCGCGGCGCTTCGATCTGGCGCAATTGCGTGAACTCTCTGCTTTCTTCGGGACGCCGACCGGGCGGGTCTATCTTGAGGCCATGCCGACACTGATGAGCGACCCGGACGTGCGTGCTTGGCAGACCAGCATGATCAGCCGGACGATGAGCACCATGCGAACCGACGTCGCCGAACTGACCAAAGACATCCTCGCCGCATCGAAGGACGAGAAGTGATGACCGACCAACGCGAATATCTCGCCACCCATGGCATGTACCGTCCCGAGTTCGAGGGTGATGCCTGCGGCGTGGGCCTGGTGGCGGCGACCGATGGCAAGCCGTCGCGCCGTGTCGTTCAGTCGGCGATCGATGCGCTGAAGGCGGTGTGGCATCGCGGCGCGGTGGATGCGGACGGCAAGACGGGCGATGGCGCGGGGCTGCATGTCGACCTGCCGGTACGCTTCTTCGACGATGCGATCGCGATGAGCGGGCACAAGGTGCGGCCGAACCGGCTGGCGGTGGGCATGGTGTTCCTGCCGCGCACCGATCTGGCCGCGCAGGAGACGTGCCGCACGATCGTGGAAAGTGCGATCATCGAGGCGGGCTATACCATCTATGGCTGGCGTCAGGTGCCCGTCGACGTGTCGGTGATCGGCATGAAGGCGCAGGCGACCCGTCCCGAGATCGAGCAGATCATGATCGCCGGGCCGATGCCTGACGAGGTCCATGCGGCCGAATTCGAAAAGAACCTGTATCTCGTGCGCCGGCGGATCGAGAAGCGCGTGATCGCGGCGCAGATCCAGGGCTTCTACATCTGTTCGCTCAGCTGCCGCTCGATCATCTACAAGGGGCTGTTCCTGGCCGAGAGCCTGTCGGTCTTCTACCCGGACCTGACCGACAAGCGCTTCGAGAGCCGCGTCGCGATCTTTCACCAGCGTTATTCCACCAACACCTTTCCGCAATGGTGGCTCGCGCAGCCGTTCCGGTGCCTGGCGCATAACGGCGAGATCAACACGATCCGCGGCAACAAGAACTGGATGCTCAGCCACGAGATCCGCATGGCGAGCATCGCGTTCGGCGAGCATTCGGAGGACATCAAGCCGGTGATTCCGGCGGGCGCGTCGGATACCGCGGCGCTCGACGCGACCTTCGAGGCGATCTGCCGTTCGGGACGCGATGCGCCGACCGCCAAGCTGATGCTGGTGCCCGAAGCGTGGCAAAGCGACATCGCCGACGACATGCCGCCGGCGCATGCGGCGATGTACCAGTATCTCGCCTCGGTGATGGAGCCGTGGGACGGCCCGGCCGCGCTGGCGATGACCGACGGCCGCTGGGCCGTGGCGGGCATGGACCGCAACGCGCTCCGCCCGCTGCGCTATACCCAGACGGCGGACGGCCTGCTGATCGTCGGTTCCGAAAGCGGCATGGTAGTGGTGCCGGAATCGACCATCATCGCCAAGGGCCGGCTGGGGCCGGGGCAGATGATCGCGGTCGATCTGGCCGAGGGCAAGGTCTACGACGATCGCGCCATCAAGGACCGGATCGCAACCGAGGCGGACTATGCCGGGATGATCGGCAATTTCGCGACCATCGACGATCTGCCACCGGCGCCCGCCGCCGGCGTGCCGCGCTTCGACCGCGCCGAGCTGGCGCGTCGCCAGGTGGCGGCCGGGCAGACGCTGGAGGATATGGAGCTGATCCTCGCGCCAATGGTGGAGACCGCCAAGGAAGCGATCGGATCGATGGGCGACGATACGCCGCTGGCCGTCATCTCGGACAAGCCGCGGCTCATCAGCCAGTTCTTCCGGCAGAATTTCAGCCAGGTGACGAACCCGCCGATCGACCCGCTGCGCGAGCGCTATGTGATGAGCCTCAAGACGCGGTTCGGGAACCTCGCCAACATCCTCGACACCGAGGATCGGCGCGAGCGCGTGCTGGTGCTCGATTCGCCGGTGCTGACCTCCACCGACTGGGCACGGCTGAAGACCTATTTCGGCGGTGCGGCGGCGGAAATCGACTGCACGTTCGAGGCAAGCGGTGGGGCGGACAAGCTGCGCGCCGCGATCCAGCGCATCCGCAACGAGGCCGAACAGGCGGTGCGCCAGGGCAAGAGCGAGATCTTCCTGACCGACGAATATGTCGGGCCGGAGCGGATCGCGATTCCAGGCGTGCTCGCGGCGGCGGCGGTGCACACGCATCTCGTGCGGCGAGGCCTGCGCTCCTACGCCTCGGTGAACGTGCGCACGGCCGAGTGCCTCGACACGCATTATTACGCTGTGCTGGTCGGCGTGGGCGCGACGACGGTGAACGCTTACCTCGCCGAAGCGGCGATTGTGGATCGCCAGGCGCGCGGGCTGTTCGGCGACCTGCCGCTCGACGAATGCCTGAAGCGGCACCGCAAGGCAGTCGAGGAAGGGCTGCTGAAGATCATGTCGAAGATGGGGATCGCGGTGATCTCCTCCTATCGCGGCGGCTATAATTTCGAGGCGGTCGGGCTTTCCCGCGCGCTGGTGAACGATTTCTTCCCGGGCATGCCGGCCAAGATCTCGGGCGAGGGCTATGCCTCCTTGCACATCAACGCGAAGGATCGCCACGACGCAGCGTTCGACGAGACGGTGGTGAACCTGCCGATCGGCGGCTTCTATCGCCAGCGGTACACCGGGGAGGCGCATGCCTATTCGGCGCAGCTGATGCACCTTCTGCAGACCTCGGTCGCGACGGACAGCTATTCGACCTATCTGCAGTTCGCGCGCGGGGTGGGCGATCTGCCGCCGATCTATCTGCGCGATCTGCTGCAGTTCAACTTCCCGGCGGAAGGCGTGCCGATCGACCAGGTCGAGCCGATCACCGAGATTCGCAAGCGCTTCGTGACTCCGGGCATGAGCCTGGGCGCGCTATCCCCGGAAGCACACGAGACGCTGGCGATCGCGATGAACCGGATCGGCGCCAAGGCCGTTTCCGGCGAGGGCGGCGAGGACAAGAGCCGGTATCAGCCGTACGAAAACGGCGACAATGCCAATTCGGTGATCAAGCAGATCGCGAGCGGCCGCTTCGGCGTGACGGCGGAATATCTCAACGCCTGCGAGGAGATCGAGATCAAGGTCGCGCAGGGCGCCAAGCCCGGCGAGGGCGGGCAGCTGCCCGGCTTCAAGGTGACCGAGTTCATCGCCAAGCTGCGCCATGCGACGCCGGGCGTGACGCTGATCTCCCCGCCGCCGCACCACGACATCTATTCGATCGAGGATCTGGCGCAGCTGATCTACGATCTGAAGCAGATCAACCCGCGCGCGCGGGTTGATCTGCTTCAGATCGTAGATCAGCTGCGCCAGATCCTCGATCGAATAGATGTCGTGGTGCGGCGGCGGGGAGATCAGCGTCACGCCCGGCGTCGCATGGCGCAGCTTGGCGATGAACTCGGTCACCTTGAAGCCGGGCAGCTGCCCGCCCTCGCCGGGCTTGGCGCCCTGCGCGACCTTGATCTCGATCTCCTCGCAGGCGTTGAGATATTCCGCCGTCACGCCGAAGCGGCCGCTCGCGATCTGCTTGATCACCGAATTGGCATTGTCGCCGTTTTCGTACGGCTGATACCGGCTCTTGTCCTCGCCGCCCTCGCCGGAAACGGCCTTGGCGCCGATCCGGTTCATCGCGATCGCCAGCGTCTCGTGTGCTTCCGGGGATAGCGCGCCCAGGCTCATGCCCGGAGTCACGAAGCGCTTGCGAATCTCGGTGATCGGCTCGACCTGGTCGATCGGCACGCCTTCCGCCGGGAAGTTGAACTGCAGCAGATCGCGCAGATAGATCGGCGGCAGATCGCCCACCCCGCGCGCGAACTGCAGATAGGTCGAATAGCTGTCCGTCGCGACCGAGGTCTGCAGAAGGTGCATCAGCTGCGCCGAATAGGCATGCGCCTCCCCGGTGTACCGCTGGCGATAGAAGCCGCCGATCGGCAGGTTCACCACCGTCTCGTCGAACGCTGCGTCGTGGCGATCCTTCGCGTTGATGTGCAAGGAGGCATAGCCCTCGCCCGAGATCTTGGCCGGCATGCCCGGGAAGAAATCGTTCACCAGCGCGCGGGAAAGCCCGACCGCCTCGAAATTATAGCCGCCGCGATAGGAGGAGATCACCGCGATCCCCATCTTCGACATGATCTTCAGCAGCCCTTCCTCGACTGCCTTGCGGTGCCGCTTCAGGCATTCGTCGAGCGGCAGGTCGCCGAACAGCCCGCGCGCCTGGCGATCCACAATCGCCGCTTCGGCGAGGTAAGCGTTCACCGTCGTCGCGCCCACGCCGACCAGCACAGCGTAATAATGCGTGTCGAGGCACTCGGCCGTGCGCACGTTCACCGAGGCGTAGGAGCGCAGGCCTCGCCGCACGAGATGCGTGTGCACCGCCGCCGCCGCGAGCACGCCTGGAATCGCGATCCGCTCCGGCCCGACATATTCGTCGGTCAGGAAGATCTCGCTCTTGCCCTGGCGCACCGCCTGTTCGGCCTCGTTGCGGATGCGCTGGATCGCGGCGCGCAGCTTGTCCGCCCCACCGCTTGCCTCGAACGTGCAGTCGATTTCCGCCGCCGCACCGCCGAAATAGGTCTTCAGCCGTGCCCAGTCGGTGGAGGTCAGCACCGGCGAATCGAGCACCAGCACGCGCTCGCGCCGATCCTCGGTGTCGAGGATGTTGGCGAGGTTCCCGAACCGCGTCTTGAGGCTCATCACATAGCGCTCGCGCAGCGGGTCGATCGGCGGGTTCGTCACCTGGCTGAAATTCTGCCGGAAGAACTGGCTGATGAGCCGCGGCTTGTCCGAGATGACGGCCAGCGGCGTATCGTCGCCCATCGATCCGATCGCTTCCTTGGCGGTCTCCACCATTGGCGCGAGGATCAGCTCCATATCCTCCAGCGTCTGCCCGGCCGCCACCTGGCGACGCGCCAGCTCGGCGCGGTCGAAGCGCGGCACGCCGGCGGCGGGCGCCGGTGGCAGATCGTCGATGGTCGCGAAATTGCCGATCATCCCGGCATAGTCCGCCTCGGTTGCGATCCGGTCCTTGATGGCGCGATCGTCGTAGACCTTGCCCTCGGCCAGATCGACCGCGATCATCTGCCCCGGCCCCAGCCGGCCCTTGGCGATGATGGTCGATTCCGGCACCACTACCATGCCGCTTTCGGAACCGACGATCAGCAGGCCGTCCGCCGTCTGGGTATAGCGCAGCGGGCGGAGCGCGTTGCGGTCCATGCCCGCCACGGCCCAGCGGCCGTCGGTCATCGCCAGCGCGGCCGGGCCGTCCCACGGCTCCATCACCGAGGCGAGATACTGGTACATCGCCGCATGCGCCGGCGGCATGTCGTCGGCGATGTCGCTTTGCCACGCTTCGGGCACCAGCATCAGCTTGGCGGTCGGCGCATCGCGTCCCGAACGGCAGATCGCCTCGAAGGTCGCGTCGAGCGCCGCGGTATCCGACGCGCCCGCCGGAATCACCGGCTTGATGTCCTCCGAATGCTCGCCGAACGCGATGCTCGCCATGCGGATCTCGTGGCTGAGCATCCAGTTCTTGTTGCCGCGGATCGTGTTGATCTCGCCGTTATGCGCCAGGCACCGGAACGGCTGCGCGAGCCACCATTGCGGAAAGGTGTTGGTGGAATAACGCTGGTGAAAGATCGCGACGCGGCTCTCGAAGCGCTTGTCGGTCAGGTCCGGGTAGAAGACCGACAGGCTCTCGGCCAGGAACAGCCCCTTGTAGATGATCGAGCGGCAGCTGAGCGAACAGATGTAGAAGCCCTGGATCTGCGCCGCGATCACGCGCTTCTCGATCCGCCGGCGCACGAGATACAGGTTCTTTTCGAATTCGGCCGCATGGACCTCGTCAGGCATCGGCCCGGCGATCATGATCTGCTCGATCTCGGGACGGGTCGCCTGCGCCTTCATGCCGATCACCGACACGTCGACGGGCACCTGACGCCAGCCATAGATGGTATAGCCCGCCTCGATGATCGCACTTTCCACGATCGTGCGGCACGTCTCCTGCGCGGCCAGATCGGTGCGCGGCAGGAACACCATGCCCACCGCCAGCCGGTTCGGCCGCACCTTGTGCCCGCTCATCGCGATCGCATCGTCGAAGAAGCGTACCGGCAGGTCGACATGCAGCCCCGCGCCATCGCCCGTCTTGCCGTCCGCATCCACCGCGCCGCGATGCCACACCGCCTTCAGCGCATCGATCGCCGACTGAACGACACGGCGCGACGGCTTGCCATCGGTCGCCGCCACCAGGCCCACGCCGCAGGCATCACCCTCGAACTCGGGACGGTACATGCCATGGGTGGCGAGATATTCGCGTTGGTCGGTCATCACTTCTCGTCCTTCGATGCGGCGAGGATGTCTTTGGTCAGTTCGGCGACGTCGGTTCGCATGGTGCTCATCGTCCGGCTGATCATGCTGGTCTGCCAAGCACGCACGTCCGGGTCGCTCATCAGTGTCGGCATGGCCTCAAGATAGACCCGCCCGGTCGGCGTCCCGAAGAAAGCAGAGAGTTCACGCAATTGCGCCAGATCGAAGCGCCGCGCATAGGCACGGCTCATCGCCTCCGCCATGGCGGGCATCTCGCTCTGCATGGTCGTGATACTGCGATCCGCCTGGCGCTCCATGAAGCGCGCCATCGCCTCCCGCGCCTGCGGGTTACCACCGAAAGCCTCAGCGATCCTTGGATCCTGCATCAATGTTTGCTGCATGTTCGCCATCATTGGGCGGATCATCTGCTCAAGCATCTTGTCCATCTGCTCCGGCGGCATGATCTGAGTGATCAGCTTGCGCGATGCTTCCAGTCGTGACGGATCGATCGCTGCCGGAGCAACGGCAGAGACGGGCTTCGCCGGCTCTCGTGCCGCGGCACCTGCCGGGGTAGCGAGCGCCACCGCGAGGAGCAGCGCTCTCACGCCGCCACCTTCACCCCGGCCGCGGCCTTCGCCTTCAGATATTTGTGCATCGTCGATGCCACATCGCGGCCGTCGCGGATCGCCCAGACGACCAGGCTCGCGCCGCGCACGATGTCGCCCGCGGCGAACACGCCGTCGAGGCTCGTCATCAGCGTCTTGTTGTCGACCAGCACCGTGCCCCAGCGCGTGACGCCCAGTTCCGGCGCATCCCACAGGTGCGGCAGTTCCTCCGCGTCGAAGCCCAACGCCTTGATCACCATGTCCGCCGGCATGTCGATCGGGCCGCCCGGGTCGACTTCCGGCGCGCGCCTGCCACTCGCGTCGGGCGCGCCCAGCCGCATCCGGTTGGCGCGAACGCCGGACACCGTTTCGTCTCCGACGAACGAATGCGGCGCGGAAAGCCACACGAATTCCGCGCCTTCTTCCTCCGCATGGGCGACTTCGCGCTGCGAACCCGGCATGTTGGCGCGGTCGCGGCGATACAGGCAGCGCACGCTCTTCGCACCTTGGCGAATGGCGGTGCGCACGCAATCCATGGCCGTGTCGCCGCCGCCGATCACCACCACATTCTTGCCGTCCGCATCTAGGCTGCCGTCATCGAACGCGGCCACCGCATCGCCGAAGCTCTTGCGGTTGGACGCGGTGAGGTAATCCAGCGCGGCGATCACCCCGCCCGCTGCATTGCCAGGCACGTCGATCTCGCGCGCCTTGTAGACGCCGGTGGCGATCAGGATCGCATCGTGGCGCTGGCGCAGATCGTTGAACCCTGCATCCTCGCCAACGGAAAAGCCTTCATGGAAGACGATGCCGCCCGCCTTCAGCCGCTCGACCCGGCGCATCACGACGGGCTTCTCCAGCTTGAAACCGGGGATGCCGTAGGTCAGCAGCCCGCCCGCCCGGTCGTGCCGGTCATAGACGTGCACCTCATATCCGTTGGCGCGCAGATATTCCGCCGCGGTCAGCCCGGCCGGCCCGGCGCCGATCACGCCCACCGATTGGCCCCGCGCCGGCCCTGGCACCAGCGGCTCCACCCAGCCTTCTTCCCAGGCCGTGTCGGTGATGAACTTCTCGACCGAGCCGATCGTCACGGCGCCATGGCCGCTGAACTCGATCACGCAATTGCCTTCGCAAAGCCGGTCCTGCGGGCAGATGCGGCCGCAGATCTCCGGCATGGTCGACGTTGCGTTGCTCAGCTCATAGGCCTCGCGCAGCCGCCCCTCGGCGGTCAGTCGCAGCCAGTCCGGGATGTGATTGTGGAGCGGGCAATGGACGGTGCAATAAGGCACGCCACATTGCGAACAGCGCCCGGCCTGCTCCTCCGCGCGAACCACGGCGTAGCGGTCGGCGATCTCACGAAAATCTTCCGCTCGCGCCTCGGCCGACCGTTTGTCCGGATAGGACTGCGGGGTCGCGACGAATCGAAGCATGGTATCAGCAGCCATAAGCCCTCCGCCGATGTGGGTCTCACATCGCCGAAACACCATCAAGTCAGCACTGCTTACCTATTTGCTGCTTCACCCCGCCTTTTGTTCAGTTGGCCGCTACAATCACCAATAAAGAAGGTAACACACCGGACCTATCGTGCGGAAAGCATCATCAACGCCGCCGCCCCGGCAATAATGCGATACCAGGCGAAGGGTGCGAAGCCATGTTTGGTCACCACCGCCATGAACGCCTTCACCACGGCGAGCGCGACAATGAACGATACGAAGGCGCCAACCCCGATCAGCTGCAGGTCGTTGGCGGTGATCGCGTCGCGATGCTTGACGAGCTGAAGCACCGTCGCGCCGGTCAGCGTCGGCAGTGCGAGGAAGAAGGAAAATTCGGCGGCGGTGCGCCGGTCGATGCCGAAAGCCATCGCGCCCATGATCGTCGCGCCGGAACGGCTGACGCCGGGTATCATGGCGATGCACTGCACCAGGCCGATCTTCGCCGACTGCGCCGTGGATACCCCGGAAATGCCGCCAACCACGCTGGTTTTCGCCAGCCTCTCCACGACCAGGATCGCCACGCCACCGATGATCAGCGCCCAGGCGACCACCACCGCATTCTCCAGCAATGCCTCAATCTGGTCGTTGAACGCGAGGCCCAGCGCCACTGCGGGAACGAACGCGATCAGCAGGTTGCGCACGAAGGCAACCGAGTTTGGCTCACCGCGGAACAGCCCCGTCAGCACCGCCATGAACGTGCGCCAGTACAGCACCACGATGGCCAGGATCGCGCCCGGCTGGATGGCGATGTTGAACACCGCCCAGCGCTGCGGATCATAGCCCAGCAGCTCGGTCGCCAGCACGAGGTGGCCAGTGGAGGACACCGGCAGGAATTCGGTGACCCCCTCGACGATGCCGAGGATGATCGCGGTCAGCAGGTCGGACATGACAGCCTTTCAGGTTGCCCGCCGCCGCGGGCCGATGCGCGGAACGGTGATGCGGGGATCAGGCGGCGGTCGGCCGTGCGAAGCGGCCGGCGCGCTGGTATCGCACCAGCCAGCCCGGCGCGATCGCGGCGAGCGGCGTCGGCGTGATGCCCAGCGCCTCCAGCCCGTCCGCGCCCGGCGCCACCACCGTATCCTTCTGCAACAGCTTCCACTGATCGCGCGAGATCGGCGCGCCCGGCAGCGCGGCGAGCATCCCGCCCAGTGCATCGGGCAGCGCCACCAGCGACGGCGCGCGGCCGATCTGGCGCGCGATCCACTGCTGCAGCTCCATCATGGTCAGCACGTCCGGCCCGCCCAGCTCGAACGTCCGCCCGCCAAAGCGGGCCGGGTCACGCAGCGCCGCCGCCACCGCATCGCCGACGTCGCCGGCGAAGACCGGCTGGAAACGGGTGTTCGGCTTCAGCACCGGCACCACCGGCAGCCGGGCGATCAGCCCTGCGAACATGTTGATGAACTTGTCCTCGCGGCCGAACACGGTGGAGGGGCGCAGGATGGTGGCGGCGGGGAACGCCTCGCGCACCGCCGCCTCGCCCGCGCCCTTGGTCCGCGCATATTGCGCCTCGGCATTGGCATCTGCCCCGATCGCGGAGACATGGACCAGCGCGCCCACGCCGGCGCGACGCGCCGCTTCGGCCAGCGCCCGCGGGCCCGCCACATGGATGCGGTCCAGATCGCCGGTGAAGCTGCCGACCAGGTTCACCACGCCATCGGCGCCCGCGATCGCCCGCTCGATCGTCTCGGGCCGGGCGATGTCGGCCGCGACGAACTGGGTCTGCCCCAGCCCGCCCAGCGGCTTCAGATACCAGGCCTCGCGGGGATCGCGCTGCGCAATCCGAACGCGCGCGCCCGTGGCGAGCAGCGCCTGTGCGACATAACGGCCCAGAAAACCGCCACCGCCGATCAGCGTGAACAGCCTGTCTCTCATGTAACGCTCCGCCGGGGAAAATTTCGCCCCGCCCCTAGCCGTGCAAAGTGCCTGTTGACAAGGCCGGCACCGACACCCTAGAGGCGCCGGCCTACCCCGTGCCCAGATGGCGGAATTGGTAGACGCACCAGCTTCAGGTGCTGGCGCTCGCAAGGGCGTGGAGGTTCGAGTCCTCTTCTGGGCACCATTTCCCGTACGCAATGGCGTTGATCCGCAACGACTTTTCGGGAATGCCAAGCCTGCGGCTCCCCCGATAGTTCCCACATTTCGGACCGGCTTGGGCCGGACGAAGGCGAACGTTGGTGACAGATTAATATGTCTGAGAGAGTTAGTGAGGCGGCCACGCTTGGGCTATTGAAGGCAATGGCGACGAGGCGATCGCACGCGAAAACGGGCCCCTCTGTGAGGAGCCCGCTTCGGATGTGGATTGTGATCTGACGATCAGCTCGGCGAGTGGATGTCGATGCGCTTGGCGCGCCGAAGGTGTTCGCGAACGTCAGCCAGCGGCGGGAACTCGACCCAACGGCCCTCATTCGTCTGAACCTTGCGCTTGACCACGACCGCGCCGAACCACTCGCGAACCGCGTGATCGATCATGCCGACGGTTGCAGCCTTCTTGCCCGGGTAGTTGTCTATCATGTGATCGCGGGCAGCAGCCCGCACGTCGATGATGTTGACGGACGTAGGGCGCGTCTCATCGAGGTAGACACCGCCGCCTTCGCACTTCTCGCACTCGTACAGGCCGTCAGTTGCCAGCTGCAACATGAACTGATCGAGTCCACGCAAGGAGGCGACGATCTGCTCTTGAAGACCGACCGTCACGGGCGGCGTCCGCAGCACATCCCAACCGTTATCGGGCACGTAGTTGAGCAGGTCGAAAAGCATCGCCTCCGTTCCACCATCGTTCATCTGTTCGACCATGGCCTTGAAGTACCCGATGTCGCCGCGGTGCTGATCACCGCACTTGAACACGGCAAACCGACGTTCGTCGAACGATGCGGGCACCACCCAATCAGCATTCGAGAGCAGTGCCATCCGGAAGTAGCTCGGCGCCATGTAGGCATCGACACCTTTCCGCTCGATACGCTGCGTCGGGCTTGTTATCATGTCCTTTAGCACCGACTCTGCAGCAAGGTCACCAGCCCAGACGGCTTCCTCCATCAAGACGAAGAGCGCCGTCTCATTCTGGGAGTTGAAGTTGCCCAGAGCCCGCTTGCCGTCGGCGACCTTGCTGAAGTGCTGGGGCATCAGGCTCTGAATGAAATCGAACACAATGGACTTGCCCGTACCCTTCTTGCCGCTGATCACCAGCGCCGTAGGCGGCTTTTCGCCCGGCCGCTGGAACAGATGAGCCAGATAGGTCATCAGCCAAGCAAACGCGTTCGGATCATCCTGGCAAATGACGTACCGGAGATGGTCGCGGAGCTTGCTCCAATCGCCGGCCGCCGCATCGAACGCAAATCCTGTAAACAGGTTAAAGACAGTCTCGTCCTGAAGGCCGGGAGCGAAGCGCACGTCAACATACTGCCGACGGCCCCGCCACTTGAGCCACTCGTCGGCCATCTTAAGCGTCTTCTTCTCGCCGCCCTTGGTCTTGACCTCGACAAGCTTAATGGCCTCGCGCTGCAGGAAGTCACGATGGGAGATGAACTTGTAAGTAGCACCTTTCCGAGGTGTCCACGCGACGAACAGCTTGCTCCCGATGAAGACGACCGCGCACCGGTCATTGAAATCGAGAAGTTGCTTACCGAGTGCGTGTCTCCTACGATTCACTAAGCATCAATGCCGCTTCTGCAGGCGGACTCTTGATTTACGTTAGCCACCGCTTTACCGCCGACTGAGGACTTTCCTTGTCAGCCTGTGGGACACCTTTACCCGCTCGTCTCGACGTGTCGCAGCGATGGCATGGAACAAGCTCCACACCACTTATCTTCTAAAAGGCACGCGCGTCGTTTCGATCGTCGCGGACGACGTTGGGCAACCCGTCACAAACGCTGAGACGCCCGAAGCTATGGACGCAAATCAATCAGATGGCTGGCAAGCCTCTCAGGTTGAGTCCGGCAGCCCTGTGGCTATGATACTGTACTCGCTAACGCCGAGCGCAGTAATCGTATGCTTTTTGATCGGCTAAATCTCGTGTGACAACTGTACTGGCTGGCTTGCTCACTTCTAGTAAATTGGGCGGGAGTTTGGTGCTAGTGATCGGTCACTCAGCAGGTCAGCCCTTTGGGTCCCCCGCCACCTCGTTAGAAAATTCGGCTAGGCCCTCTTCTCTACTCGCTGGATCGCCGCTCGGCTGACACCGTATTGCTTGGCCAGTGCGCCGAGGGAGACGCCAGTCGATCGCTGGGTACGTATCTGCGCCTGTTGAGCGTCGGTCAGGGCTGAAGGGCGCCCCAATGTTTTGCCCTCGGCTTTCGCACGCCCTAAGCCCGCCTGTGTCCGTTCGATAAGGAGGTCACGCTCGAACTCTGCCACCGCCGAGATAACTCCCATCGTCATTTTTCCGGCGGGACTGGTCAGATCGACACCACCTAACGCTAGGCAGTGTACCCTAACCCCATCACTAGCCAGTGCCTCTACGGTTGCGCGAACGTCCATCGCATTTCGCCCAAGTCGATCGAGCTTGGTGACGATCAGAATGTCACCTGCCTCCAGCCGATCTATGAGCCGAGCGAAGCCTTTGCGCTCCTTCGCAGCTATCGAACCGGAGACGGTCTCAGCAACCACTCGCTTCGGATCGATCTTGAAGCCGGCAGCGTCGATTTCGCGAACTTGGTTGTCGGTGGTTTGATCGCCGGTGCTCACGCGACAATAGGCAAAGGTCCGACTCATCACGCGACTCCTGTATCGAAAACGTGGCTCATTACTACTGGTGCATCGATAGTATCGTCAAGCTAGGTTTCGATACGCGGCTGCTGCGTGTATCGGAATGGACCGGTTTCGAGCCGGGCTATCGGTGGGGTGCCAGAGTGCTTGATCCCGCGAGCGCTCGTGAGACTTTCTAGGGTTACTCCGAAATCGGCGGTATCAGGTGAACACGAACCCGTCCCGAAAGGACTGGATCAAATTTATCCGCCTCACCCTCAGCCCACTCCCGCCATTGATCCAACTCTGCTCCTGAGAGGTTCAAGCTGCCTGACGCCACGGCGGCCGCAACTCTGGCGACGACGCTGCGCAGCTTCTGCCAGCAACCGTCCGCTTTCCAGCAGAGCAAAAGCCCGGTCAGCGTTGGCTTTCCTAAGCCGCTCCTGACGGGCCTTCTCGGCCGCGACGCGCTCTCGCTCGGCCTGCTCCTCCATCTGCCGAAGGCTGGTCCGGTAGAGCCTCTCTCCCTCAACGACAAGGCCGGCACATATCTCTGCGATCTTGGTCTCTAACGCTCCGTTGGAGTCATCCGCCCAACGGCCTGCTCAGCCCGTTAGCTCCATCTTCGTAGTAGCGGATCGCTTTGGATCTGAGCGAGGTGGATTGTACTCGGCGAGCATCACTCTGTCGATCGGCAGATGTGCCGGATCGCCGCGCCTGGGCCGCTCCGATCGGTTAGGCGAGCGAACCACCTTACGACGTCCGCCGTCTCGATCTGGTCGACGAACTTGCCCGTAAACGCACTGTCGAGATGAAGGCGACGGTAGCCGTCGTGCGTCTCGACGGTCCTCGGTTTCCACTGGCCCTACATGCGCTGCCAGTACTCGTCGAGGAACGCCGGGAACGTCGGAGCAGAGCGAACCGTGGCGCGCGTGTTGGCCGGGTTTTCGCCAACGTGACAGCGCAGCAGGATACGGCTCGCCACGTCGCGAGCGACAGCCTCGGTCATGATAGCCAAGCTGCTCGGCATATATGAGCATGACGGCTAGCATCGGCAGGGCACGGTTGAAGCTGCCTTGCCGGTCAGCGAGGTCGTCGCGCCAGCGGAGCACGTCGGAGCGGCTAATCGCGTCGACCGCAAGTTCGCCGAACCGTGGCAGCAGCTCTCGGCGAAGAACGCGAGCGTTGCCCTTCTGCGTGGTCGGCTTCCAGTGCCGGCTGTAGTCCTGCCAAAACTCGCTAGCGTAGTCGCGAAAGAGCGGGGAGGCCTTGGTCGGCTGTCTGGCCGGCAAGCCGTCCAGTGCCGCTTGCTCCAGCATCGCTCGCGCTTGGAGGCGTGCGGCATCGATTGGAACCGTCGTGGTTGGACCGAGAGTGACGAAGCGCTGACGGCCGCGCTCCCGGAACTTGACGATCCACGCTTTGTGGCCGGTGGGCTGGATCCTCAGTCCGAAGCCGGGCAGATCGGTGTCCCAGATGATGCCGGCACTGAGCGCTCGCCGCGCCACGTTTCCAGATAGCTGCTGAGGAGCGCTGTTTTCAGCTACCAAATAGCATTCATCAGACCCGACTTCGACGCCACATGCAAAGCGGGAACGGCGGATTTCTGCGGCTCTTTCTTCTGCATCTGCGATTTATCGCGTAAGGTGTGCTGTCAATACGGGTTGTTTCCGGACATCGTAAGCGGGCGATTGCGGTCGTGAAAATCGCCTCAAAAACCGTTACCCGCGGGGCACTGGCCGGTACACCCTAATGATCATGTCGGCCTAGTCGGCACGCTAGCCAATCTGCGCGGCCATTGGAGGGTCACGGCGGACATGTGATCGCCATTCACGCTAACCGAGGGCCGCGATGCCCACGCATTTCGATGAGACCTGAGACGTGCGATCTGCTATGGGGACGGCATGGCGAAGAACTCGACCAACTCTGGCAGGCCCAGTTCGGGTACGGGATCGACTGTCTCACCGAAGTCGAAGCCCTCCAGCTATGTCGTCAACCATCCGTTGCCGGCATCGAGGATTTCCTAGCTAAGGCAGCAATCGAAGCACGTGGCCGAGGTCTCGCACCAGCGGTTTAACGAACCGCGCCGAGGGTAGCTCAGACCTCCTTCGATCCTCCTCTCCACGTGCAGATCGGACGTAAGACGGAGGTCCAAATAGCTCCCTCGCAGGGAGGCATGCAGCGCTTATTGGAAAAGCGACCGGGAGCCAGCAGACTGCCCGCTAAATCGCAGCAGCCGCAACGGTGATCCTCGCGACACGGTTGTTGATGTTGATGCGGGAGCTGGATTGACCGGCTGCCTTCAGGGCGTGTCGGGTAATTGCGGCCGTTCATTCAGCTAGAGCGTAGCAGCAGCTTCGCGCGCTCATTTCGGTCGTTTCAGACCTCCCATCGATGACCTGAAAGCTGACGTTGAACGAGCTTCGTTAAGGCGGCTGCAATTGGATCTAAGAGGGCTGTCCGGACGGGGAGAAGGAAATAGTAGTAGAAGAACTTACGGAATGGCCGCGCTTTTTTCCAGCATCAGATATGATGCCGGTGTGTGAAGAGGAAAGGAGCAGACACTGACGCGATAGCGAGTTCTCTGCTTGCTGGTCCTGCACGGGGATTGGACACTTTCGGTTTCGAAGGCTGCCAGCAGCTTTGAGCCATTCGAGCTAAGTCAGTGAATTTCGCTTGACGGCCCATCAGTATAGTTCATCTTTAACACGAAGAGACTCGCGCCAGCTTGGATGGAGGCATTGTGGCCGACCAACCGATCTCCGCTATCCTGTTCGACGTAAAGGACACTCTCGGCTACGTGGATCGGCCGGGCCATCTCGTCATCTACAAACCATCCACGATGGACCTTCTTCGTACGTGCAAGGAGATCCTTCGGTTTAGGATCGGCATCATCACCAACCTTCCAGCGGATGTCTTGGCCCTGGCTGGTCGCAAAATGATCGAAGAGGCGGGGATCGCCGAGTTCGTCGATCCCGACGGGCTGGTCATCAACCACGACGTGGGCGTCGATAAGCCCGACCCCCGCATCTTCGCCTATGCGGCCGAGAAGATGGGGCTGCGCCCGGACGAATGCCTGTTCGTGGGCGAGAATTTCGCCGAGGTGCTGGGCGCCCAGGCAGCTGGCATGCAGGCGCAGCTCAAGCCGTGCCCGCCCGGCCGAGAGTTCCTGTTCAAGCCAGTCTCCTCGCGACCGTCCACCGAGAAGGACAGCGGCCGCCTCGCCGAAATGATCATAGAGGAAGACCATTTGATCGGTCGGCGGCTGGTCATGGCCGCGGCCGCGATTGCCAAGAAGATTGGAGCGGGCGAGCCGCCGCCGCTGCGCGCCATGGGCATCCTCGTCTTTCTGCTGAACGAGTTCATCGATCGCTATCATCACATGGTGGAGGAGCGGGTGCTGCTGCCGCTCGCCTTCGCCTTCGGCTTCCCGCCCACCGAGGCCGCCTACGTCTATGAGGATCATGAGCGCGGTCGGCAGTATTTCAAGGCGCTCGGCGATGCGCTGAACCAGCTGCGGGCCGGCGATGAAGCCGCCGCAGAGGCGTTCAAGGACGGTCTCGAAGGCTTTGTCGCGCTCTACCGCGAGCATGCGCGGCGCGAAAATGATGAGACGCTGCCGCGGCTCGGCGCCTGCCTCAGCGAGGTCGAGGATGCCTTGGTCGTGGAGCTGATGGAACACTACGGCCCGGGCGATCTCGGTCCCTGGCTGTTGTTGATTGCGAACCTAGAGCGCGAGCTCGAAGTGAGATCGGGAGGGTCCAGAATGCCTGAGATCAAGACTGTAGGCGTACTTGCCTACCATCGCTGCGGCGAGCAGGACACGCTCGTCCCCTACGAAATCCTGAAGCACACTTCGATGGTTCTGGCCGAACAGGGCAAGAGCCTCGAGGTCAAGCTAATCCGCTCCTCGCGCGAAGGGCCGGAATTCGTCGAGATGCAGATGGGCACTCGGGTCGTCTCGGAAGGCTATCTGGAGAGCGAGGACCTGTTCGACCTTCTGTTCGTGCCCGGCGGGCTGGGAAGCGGCGAAGCGAGCAAAGATCAGCGCATCCTCGCCGCCGTGCGCCGCCACCACGAGGCGGGGAAGGTGGTGGGCACCAATTGTTCGGGCATTTCGATCCTGCACCGCGCCGGCATTCTCGACGACACGCCCGTCACGGCGGCCGCCACCGTCGCGCGCCGGCTCAAGGAAGAGGGAGCAAATCTGCTCCAGCCGCGCACGATGTGGGCCGGCAAGAAGGACGGCACGATCTGGACGTCTGCGGGCGGGAGCGGCGTCCACGGCAGCACCGTTGCGATGGTCGCCAATTATTTCGGCCGTGAAGTCGGTCAATATATCGGCATGGGCTGGGACACCTATCCGGCCTTGGGCGAGAAGATCTTCGACGAGCGCGGTCCGCAATATCTGAGCTTCCCGGAACTCGAAGCAGGAATACAAGACGCGCTGGAGGACATGCTGCTCCCGCGCAAGCTTGCACTCGCCGCCGGCTGAGAAACAGGGGAGGAGCCGGTCATGGCTTGGGATTCCGAGTTCAGGTTGCCGGCGGGGCAGTTCTTCTCCCCCCTGCAGATGCGCCAGGTGCAGGCGCTGTTCAGGGCAATCCACCCGCGGGACGCGGAGCGCGGGATCCCCGGGGCCGACGATTGCGGGGCCGCGACCTTCCTCGACCGGCTCCTTCAGTTCCCGGAAGACGGCGGCATCCGGATCCATGACGACCTCGGCGCCTGGAAGGCCGATTATCCGCTCTGGCTAGAAAAGCTGGACGCGGCGGCGCGCGAGCGTTTCCAGGCTCCGCTCGACGAGCTTGTCGAAGACAAAGTGACCGAACTGCTCCAGGCACTGGAACAGCGACAGATCGGTTCCCTCGGTCCCCCCCAGGCGCAGCAGCAGGCGTTCGACACCATCTGGAGGCATTGCCTGCAGGGCTGCTGGTCCGACCCGCGGTGGGGCGGGAATCGCGACCGGATCATGTGGCGCTGGCTGGGCTATCTGCAGGAAGCCCAGTCGGTGGTCTTGGCCTGAACAGGGGGTGGGGATGAGGAT
>NZ_LSKH01000345.1:0-1740 GCF_001557395.1 Sphingomonas sp. CCH5-D11
TGTAGGCGCTAAGTAGAAATGACACTGCTCCGCTAGATAGAAAAGGCACACAGTGCCAGCGGGTCGCCGGTGTCATGGCCATCCTCGGCAGCGAGGATGTGCGAACGATGACGGTGCTGACGATGAGTACTGCCGAGGTGAGCCGGTTCGACACGCTGATGCGGCTCGACCGCGGTGAGATCCGGGTTGCAGACGCGATGGCGCTACTGAGCCTTGAGCGTCGACAGATCTACCGGTTGCTGGAGCGAGTTCGGCAGGACGGCGCAGCCGGGCTGATCTCGCGCAAGCGTGGCCGTCCGAGCAACCGGCGTTACGGCGATGCCTTTCGTGACCAGGTCGTCAGCCTCGTGCGCGAGCAGTATAACGGGTTCGGGCCCACGCTGGCGCGCGAGTATCTGGCCGAGCGGCACGGCATCCGGGTGTCGTGCGAGACGCTGCGGCAGATGATGATGGCAGCGGGGCTGTGGAAGGACCGCGCAGCGCGTCGCCCTCGCCCGCACCAGCCGCGTTACCGGCGGGACTGCCGCGGCGAGCTGATCCAGGTCGACGGGTCCAAACACTGGTGGTTCGAGGACCGGGGCCCGCAATGCACGCTGCTGGTCTATATCGACGATGCGACCAGCGAATTGATGCACCTGGAGATGGTAGAGAGCGAGAGCACCTTCGCCTACATGCGGGCCACGCGGACGTATATCGAGCGCCACGGAAAGCCGGTCGCCTTGTACTCCGACAAGCACAGCGCGTTTCGCAACAACACCGCTTCGGCGAACGGTGACGGCATGACCCATCTCGGGCGGGCGCTGCATGCGCTCAACATCGAGATCATCTGCGCCAACTCGCCGCAGGCCAAGGGGCGTGTCGAGCGGGCGAACGGCACGTTGCAGGACCGGCTGGTCAAGGCGATGCGACTGGAGGGCATCTCCACCATCGAGGAGGCCAATGCCTTTCTCCCCGCCTACATGGCCCGGCACAACCGGCAGTTCGCCAGGACGCCGTTCGACCCGCGCGATCTCCACCGCCCGCTGGCGCCGCACGAGAACATCGAGGCAGAGATGGTCTGGCGCGAGCAGCGCACGGTGACCGCGGCGCTGACGCTGCACTACAACAAGGCGCTGTTCATCCTGGAGCCGAACCGGGTCAGCCAGGCACTGGCGCGCAAGCGGGTAGATGTCTGCGAGTTCCCTGACGGGCGGATCGAGATCCGACACGACGGGCAGGCCTTGCCCTATCGCGTGTTCGACAAGATGCAGCGGGTGAACCAGGCAGCGGTGGTCGACAACAAGCATCTCGACGCGGCGCTGGCGATGGCGCGGCTCCTGCAGGAAACGGCACCACACCACCGCAAGCGGAACAACAACGAGCCGGCGCGGACCGCCCAGACTGGCGGTATGTTCGCCGCCTCGGCTGCTCCGACTGCATCGAAGGTGGATCGCCGCACGCTCTGCACGCCCAAGCTGAAGCGTGGACCGCGCCTTCCCAACACGGAACTCGTCGCGCGTGGACTGGCCGAATACGCGGGCCGAGATCGGAACACGCCGCCTCAGGAACCTGCCTCACTGCCTGCTGTTCTAGCGTGACCGGGCCCGCTGCTGGCGCAGCGGGTCCGTAGCCCTCTCAGAACTCACCGCATCAGCGGGGTCAGCGCTGCGCTTGTGGATGGCTCCACGCTGCCCCCGCTGCTACCAACGGTGTGTCAGTTCTATCTGGCGACGAATGTGTCTTCTCTAAGTGGCAGCAACA
>NZ_LSKH01000035.1:0-5552 GCF_001557395.1 Sphingomonas sp. CCH5-D11
CGCACTCCGCTAATATACGCCGCGAGTTGTGCCGAATGTTCTGACGACGGACAGCCGGCGATGATTCCGCCCTTCGTGCGGTGCATCAGCCAACCGATATAGGTGGCGAGCTGCTGCGCCTCCGGCCCCGGAAGTAACATGCAGTAGTTGAGAGCGTGGAGGAACCGCTGCTCGCCGATCCATCGTTTCTCGTCGACGAGGATGCGGTGCATGACTGCAATCTGTCCGGCCGGACCGCCAAACGAGAGCATGGCGATACGCAGCCATACCCAGAAAGCTTGGCCGAGCGTGACCGGTTCCGGGCGCGTCGGTGCCACGACCTCGGCTCTCACCGCGGTCATGCCGACACCTTCCCGCGTGCCGGCTGATGTGAGGACCAGTTGTGCTTCTCGCCCTGGGCGTCACGGCACCAGCGATAGAGTGCATCGTACACTGCCATGCCGGCTTCGAGCTGGGCGTGATCGTCGCTATGGATGCGCGAGAGGCCAAGCGAGATGGCGAGCAGTCCGGCCGCTTCGGGCACCAAGTCGAGCCGATCGGTATCGGCACCGCGGACGATCGCGGCCATCCGAACGAGCGGTTCGTGCGCGTCCAGGCCGAAGGCTTCGACCATTACGTCAAAGGTGCATCGTTCGCCGCGATGGCTCCAGAACACACCCTCGTCGGCGACGTCGAACGGTTCGGCCTGCTGCTGCGCAGCGACGGTCAGCACCTCGCCGGGTGCGACGAAAAGAAAGCGAGCTTCTGGATCGACGAAGCGCCGGATCAGCCACGGACACGCGATGCGATCGACCTTTGGCCTCGCTCGCGTAACCCACCATGTTCGGCCATCGTCGTGGCGTGGCGGCAGATGGGCCAGCGACACGATAGGCAATGCGCTTGCCGCCCATGCTGCGAACCCACCTTCCAGCACTTCGGCTGCCACCCCTTCACTGCGCAGGATGGCCGCCGCAGCAACTGCCAATCCGCTGCCATCAGCGTCGACGAGGGCGGCAGATGACCCGGCCGCATATCTCCATCGGGTCGGATCAGGGTGAGCTGGGAACAGTGATCCCGGAATGGCTTCGGTCGGACCGTCGCGCAGATCGACGATTCGAGGCGCGCTGGCAGAACCCACAAGGCGGGCGAGTTTGTCCGGTGTAATAGCGTTTGGAGCAGGCATAGCGCGTCCCTTGCGTGTTCGTGCTGGACGCGATGCTTTAGCTGACGCCTCGTGGGGAGATCGCGATCCCCATGCGCTTAATCAGCCATGCTTGCCTTGCGATGTCAATCACCAGCTCCCCTCGTCAATTCTCGTTACCGACAAGTTTCGAGACGCCTTTTTCATTCCCATTTTGAACCGCCTTTGGGAAAGGCATCGCGGTACGATGTCGGCTATCTCGATCATTGTTCCCGTAAGCCGCCAGTCCGCTTTCCACCCCCATCTGGTCGTCCATGATCGACGGGCTGCCTCCTAAAAGCGGACTGGCTGAAAACGCCCACTTGCGGGCACTCGCTCTTGGGCTAGCTTCGGAATGAAGGAGTGTTCATGCCGATGTCGGACCGGTTTTCGCTTACCATCAGGCGTGTACTTCCGCTCGCGGCAGCGCTGCTATCTGGCGCCCGCTTGATCCCAGCAACAATGCTCGCCTTAGTTTCGCCTATGGCGATGGCCGGTGGGCAGTCGGTTAGAGGGTGGTCGACGGTACTGTTCTTACTTGCTCAGCCAATCATGCTGATTGCTGCCGCGACCGCAGGCTTTCTCTGCTTCCACCGATTTACCAGATGGCGCTTCGTGACGGCGCTTGCGCTACCGACGTTGTGCTTTCTTGGCATGTGGCTTCTTAGCCAGACCTAACCAACCGAAGATCGCCTCCCTCCCATTCTCGGTTGCCCATCCAATCGGATCACAACGACGGAACTGGCAGCAAACGCCCATTTGCGGACGTAAGCTGCGGCCCTTAGAACAGTTCCCGGAGGGGCATATGTCGAACGGTCGGGTAGTGTCGGTTGCTTGCGACGGAGCTCATCGGTTCTCGAAGCGGGCGGTCCCGGCTATCGAGGTCGCGGCCGGTCTCGGCGTGAAAGGTGACGCGCACGAAGGGGTGATGGTCAAGCATCGCTCCCGGGTTGCGGTTGATCCGCGCCAACCTAACCTTCGGCAGGTTCACCTTATCCATGCTGAGCTATTCGAAGAGCTTGCATTGAAGGGTTTCAGCGTTGGCCCCGCTGATCTCGGCGAGAACATCACGACCTGCGGCATCGATTTGCCCACACTTCCAAGGCATACATTGATACTCATTGGTCATGATGTGGCGTTGGAGGTCACCGGGTTGAGGAACCCGTGCGCCCAGATAGAGCGTTTCAAATCGGGCTTGCTCGCCGCCGTGCTCGACCGTGGACCGAACAACGAGTTGATCCGCAAGGCTGGGATTATGAGCATCGTTAAAGGCGGCGGCGTGGTTCGTCCGGGCGACCAGATCCATATCGAAATGCCCCCACAGCCACATCTCCCTCTGGAGCGGGTCTGAGGTCTGCTCCCCACCCAAGCCCGCCGATCTGCGACATTCCGCTCCCACCCAATTTCGGACGTTTAGTGGCTTCCAGCTAGAAGTCGGCTCCGTTAACGCGGTCAATGGCGAGCGCGTCCAGGTCGATGGCTGGTACGCAGCGCAGGTTGACGGCCCGCGTCTCGGTTCCGTTCGGGCTGGTGCCCTCTGCAAAGCACTGCACGCCGCATGTTCGGCAGACGCGATGACGCAGGCGGTGCTTATAGAATGTATAGTCCACCAGCTCCTCGCTGCCGCTCGTCAGGCTGAAGCTTAATGCGGGAACGAAGGTGAGAAGAAACCCTTTTCGGCGACAATGCGAGCAGTTGCAGCTTATCGCTTCGCTCGGCCTGTCTTCTGCCACTTCGAAGGTTACAGCGCCGCAGTGACAACTTCCTTCGTACGACATACCCATTCTCCCGCTAGGGCCGCCGTCAAGTTACAGCTCTTGATGTTCGCCTGTCACCGGAGCGCAGTACTGACCCGACTAATAATCGCCAACGCCGGTAAAGAAAGGCCGCGTCCTCGAATGTCGAACGCGGCTGACCGACTCCGCTGCGGTTCACTGGATCGTCGCGACCCCGCCGATAGCGACGCCGTCGGCCTGACATTTTTTCTCCATAATCTCGATCGCAGCGGCGACATGCGCTGCGGCAAGATCCTCCTGCTCGGCATCTAACATCGCGATTACGGTTCGCAGGGCTTCTAAGCTGCTAGTGAAAGTCGAGAAAATTGCCCGGTTCATGCTACACCCCATTGCGAGAATGAAGCGCCCCAGGGCTTCCTTCGTCACGGAGCCTTGCGTCTTGTGACGATAGTAGCCGGAACATGACACAGGTTGTCCGAACCTCCTAATCGGAAACGAGTTTATCGTGAAGGCTTGCACAAATGGCCGCGTCGCCGTCGGATGCGACCTCGCGCCCCTAAGTCTCATCTCCGGTGCTGCTGCACGATGAGGACGAAGTGCGGTAGCTGTCAGCGCCGATCCACGAAGCAATGGAGCTGGCGACGCCCTGCCCTGCCCAGCTGATGCGGGTTGCGTCAGACAG
Organism: Sphingomonas sp. CCH5-D11; assembly: GCF_001557395.1. Classification (NCBI taxonomy): domain Bacteria; kingdom Pseudomonadati; phylum Pseudomonadota; class Alphaproteobacteria; order Sphingomonadales; family Sphingomonadaceae; genus Sphingomonas; species Sphingomonas sp. CCH5-D11. Next base: position 3,578 of record NZ_LSKH01000035.1, read on the forward strand.
CGTCTAAGTATTGCAGCATAGCTTCCATCGCCGCAGGCGTGAGCCCGATTAAGCTCCTTTCGCGGTCGATTTCGTCATCCCACCGCCGTAGCAATCCTTGCTGCTCCATGAAGTCGAGCCAGCGAAGCCCGACGGGCGGAGAGACGCCAACGGCCTGGCAAGCTTCCTTGACCGCGACCGGAGCACCGCGCTCATAGCCGATGAACAAGTGTAGCAGGATGTCCCATCCAGGGTCGTAGAAAGCGTATTGTTTAGCAGAGAACATCGCTGAGCGATGACGAGATTGCGCTTGCAGCGTCAAAGCTCGATCAAGGTAGCTAGGCGTTTCTGCGGTACGCTCGTCAGCGTGCATCAAACGAAGATTGCTCATCCTTGACCTGCCAAGACCAGTCGGGTTCCGGACTGCGCCGTCGATGTCGCCATGTACCGACCGCCAGGATGACCAAGGCGATGTAGGCCAGCTCTCCCGATATTCGGGCATACACTTCCGGCAGGATCGTCTGATCGTACGCTCTCACGCCGTGGACTGCCATCGTCAGCAGCTGCACGGCTGCGAAGTACAATGGCCAAAACCGATCGGCGTACAGCGCGACAGCAACAAGCCCGATAAACATGACGCCATCGATGACCAGCAGCGGCTCGACCACCGTTTGCCAGGATTGGCGCGGAACAAGCGTGGTTGCAATTGTGGCAACGACGACCATCGCGCCGACAAGTCTTTCTGGGGCACCTCCCCGACGTGCCGCATAGAGGCACGTCGGGACGGCAACCAGTAAGAAGACGAGCGACCTGATGATCCATATTGCCACGGCGGCACTCGTCAGCACTTTGAGTGCTCACGCCTGCGCCCGTGCATCACTGTCGGAGAAGGCGAGCACCGGTTTCGCTGTATCGCCGAACATCGCGGGATCGATATGCAGTGCCTCAGCGACGCGATCCAGAAGTCGATGGCCTGAGACAGCGTGCCCTCTGGCTTGAGTGACTGCAAGCTGCGCCTCTGCCACTGCCTGGAAGACCTTATGGCCGACAACCGCGGACACTTCATGTGAAACGCGTGCCTCAACCAACGCCCGAGCCAGTTCGCCCCCGGCAGCGAAGGTTTGATCCAGCAGATCCTCGAAGTGACGAAGTTGATCTGCCACTGCCATGACGGCACTTGCCCGGCGCTCATCTGAAGAGCTGATTGATAAGGTGGACGCCGGAAGCGAGCGCCCCGAAGCCGATGGCTCCGATCGCTGCGAGGATGAAGATGCAAACGAGACGGGCGAGTGGGTGAAGTTCATTACGTGCTCCTGTCCGAACCGGGAGCCAGCGCTGCCAAGCTTGAGGCTGAAGCGCTGGTCCGGCGGAAGAGCCAGCACCAGTTTGGGCAGGTTCATCCACCCGCGCAGTGTCACCCCTGATCGGATCAGGTGGCCTTGCGCCGAAGCATATACGCGCGGCGTGGCGCCGATCTCGCGCACCTAGGCGTGCGACAGCCTCAGCAATGTAGCCGTCGACGGTGTTCTTGGAGATACCTAGGGCGAGCGCGATCTCCTTCGAAGAGTGCTGCTCCCACACCCTCCTCAAGCACTCCCGCTGCTGACGGGTCAACGAATCGCGGGCAGGTTCCTCCATCAGGGACAGATTAATCTGTTCTGCGCCTGGGCTGCTACAGGCTGTCTCGGTTGTCCGATGATGGGAGAGCTAAGGCGCCTATCTCAGGTATGCCCAGAAACAACTGCCAAGTGATATAGGCCGCAGATGCCTAGCTCCAACGCCAGTTCGCTTCGTGAGGCCTTGACCAAAATGGAGGAGGCTCTCTGGTTGCTAGATGAATGCGGCCCGACCCTCGCTGCAGTTCATCTGGCTACCGCCATTGCAGTTCTTAGGACGGATGTCAGTCCGCCGTTGTAATGCTGAACAACCGGCTAAGAACTTTGGCGCGGTACCAGTCGTGGAACTGATCGCTGCCTAGCTGACGCACGAAGGCTTA
>NZ_LSKH01000346.1:0-3500 GCF_001557395.1 Sphingomonas sp. CCH5-D11
CCGCCGTAAGCGAAGCACTGGCGGGAGCCGCAACGGGCACGCGGATCGGCCTGTTGGTGGTGGACGAAAGCGGGCGCGAGGTGGTGGCGATCCGGCCGGACGACCGCTTCGTGCCGGCATCGAACACGAAGCTGTTCACGACCGCAACGGCGTTCGCCATGCTGGAGACTGCCGGACCCGATATGGCCGGCGGAACGAGCGTGCGGCTGGAACAGCGCGGCACCGTTCGGGACGTGGTGCTGGTCGGCGCCGGGGACGCGCGGTTGTCGAGCGCGGCGGATTGCACCAGTGATTGCCTTGCCGCCCTGGCCCAGGCCGTCGCCCGCGAAACACGGGCCGTGGGCGACGTGGTCGGTGACGACACGCTGTTCCCGGACGAGCGCTGGCCGGCGGGCATGAGCTGGAACAACATGGTCGGCCGCTACGGTACGGCGGTTTCTGCGCTGACGTTGGATGATAATGAAGTGGCCCTGACGCTCCGTCCCGGTCGCGCCGGGGCGGCGCCGGACGTGTCGGGCGATGGATATTATCAGGTCGACAATCGCGTGGTGACCGTCCCGGCGGGCGGCAAGCGCGCGATCGGATATATGCGCGAGCCGGGCACCGATCTGGTGCGACTGACCGGGACTATCCCGGCCGATGCCGAACCCTATCCGGTGCGGCTGGGCGTGGACGATCCAGCGCATCGTGCGGCCTGGCGCTTCGCCGAGATGCTGCGTGCCGCGGGCGTGCGCGTAACCGGCAAGATAGGTGTTCGCCACCGCCCGATCATGCCGGCGGATGATCCCAAAGTGCGCGGGAACGCGCCGGCCGCGCGGCCGCCGGCTGTTCCGGCGCTGGCACGGCTGACCCCGCCGCCGCTCGCCCAGGATGTCGTCCATACCAACAAGGTCAGCCAGAACCTGCATACCGAATTGCTGCTGCGGCGGGTGGGCACGGTGACGGGAAGCGGGTCGGTGGCCGATGGCCATGCCGCCATGGATGACGTGCTGTCACGCGCGGGCATTGCGCGCTGGCAATATGACTTTGGCGATGGGTCCGGCATGTCGAACTACAATCGCGTGACCCCGCGAGCCAGCGTCGCGCTGTTGCGGTGGGGCGCGGAGCAGCCGTGGGGCGCGGCATGGCGCGGGACGCTGCCGATCGCGGGCAAGGACGGGACACTGGCGAACCGGTTCAAGAATACGCCGCTGGAAGGGCGGCTGTTCGCCAAGACCGGGACGCTGAACGCTTCCAATGCGCTGGCTGGATATCTCACCACCGCGAGCGGCCGTACCTTTACCTTCGCGGCCTATGCGAACGACATGCCGGGTGACGTGAGCGCGACGGCGGCGATCGATGCCGCTCTGGTGGCGGTGGCCGCGGCGAACTGACTTTCATCCAGCGTCGCTCCGAGTTGGGTCGGGCGGCGCACGTGGATGCCCGGAATTGCGACGGAAGCAGGTCCCGCGCATGATGCGGGCATGACGAAATATCTGATCTCGTTCCCGAGCGAGGCGATGATGGTCTCGGATGAGGAGCTGCCCGACGTGGCCGCGGCGGCGCATGCCGTGATCGAAGAGGCCAAGGCGGCCGGCGTCTATGTCTTTGGCGGGGGCGTCGCGGAGGATGTGCAGCCGGTGCTCGTATCCGAGGACGGATCCGTATCGCCGCAAATCTATCCGGCAAGTCAGCTGACGGGCGGATTCACGGTGCTGGAGATCGCCACGCGCGAGGAGGCCGTTGAATGGGCGCGCAAGATTGCCGTTGCGTGTCGCTGTTCGCAGGAACTGCGCGAATTCATGTACGATCCGGCGAGCTGACGCGGCCGTTTCGCCTGAGCCTCATCACGTTGCCGCGTCGAATGCCGCGATCAGGGCCTCTCCCGTCTCAGGTCTGAGCGTGAAGATGCCGCTGTCGAAGTGACGCGTCGGGTGGACCCGATTGGTGAGCAGCGTCCAGGCGAGGCCGCGATCGAAATCGACCCACAATCCGGTGCCGGTAAAGCCAGTGTGGCCGATGGTGCCGGGCGAACAGGCCTGCCCCCCTGACCAGCCTGGGAAGCGAATCTCCCAACCGGCGGTGCGATGGCCTTCGACCGGGGTTCGGATCGCCTCAAGCATGGTCGGGGAGGCGCCGGAGCCGTCCAGCAGCCCCAGCGCGAAATCGAGCACGCCATCAACGGTACCGAACAGCCCGGCGTGACCAGTGCGGCCGCCCATGGCGGAGCAGTTCTCGTCATGCACCTCGCCCTTCAGGACGCGTCCACGCCATTGGCAATGCTCGGTGGCAACGGCCGGGCCAGGCGGCGGCCCCCAGCCGAGACCTGGTCCAAGCGGTTGCGCCTCGAGCCCGGCGCCGGTCAGCCGCTCAACCGCGATGCCCAGCAGGATGAAGTTGATGTCCGAATAGACCGGCGGACCGTGCCGCCATTCACGCTGCAGCACGAACGCACGCAGGCGATCGGGATCATCGCCATAGGTGTAGATCGGCTCCACGGCCGGCAGAAAGGTGCGGTGAACCAGGCAGTCGCGGAACGTCAGGCGACGCTCCGGCGCATTGGCCACATCATATTGGCGCAGATCAGGGATCGCATCGGTGAGCGGGCGATCAAGATCGAGCTTTCCTTCGTCGGCGAGCCTCAGAACGAAGCTGGTGGCGGCGACCACCTTGCTGACCGATGCGAGATCGAACCAGTGCTCGCGGGTCAACGGCTCCTCGCTGGGCACCCGCTGCGCCAGGCCGGCAAGGCGCACGGCGCGCGTGCCATCGGCGGTGACGATACCGAGGGTGGCGCCCGAAATCCGACCGGCGGCAACAGACGCGGCAGCGGGCGCGAACCCGCGCTCAACGATGGTATCGATCATGCGTTCTCTTCGGATCGTGGGCGGATGTGGGCGAGCAGCGGGAGGAACAGGATGGCGGCAAGGCTGAGCGCGCCCGAGAGAAGGAAGAAATTGTCGTAACCGATCCGGCCGACGATGCTGCCCCCCGCACCGGAGATCAGCCGAGGCAGAAGAAAGGCGAAGCCGGTCAGAAACGCATATTGAGCGCCGGGATAGCGCGGGTTCACCAGAAGCGAGAGGTACACGACGAAGACGGCACCGGCGAAGCCATTGCCGAACTGATCGGCGCCCGTGGCGATATACAGGAGCCCTTCGCTGAGCGGCTGATGGGCCAGCCAGACGAAGGCGAAATTGCCAATGGCCGCGACGATGGCGCCGATTGCGAGCATCCACGTCATCGCGCGGCGAGTGACCATCCAGCCGGCGAGGCCCACGCCGATCGCGCTGGAAACCAGCGCTACGACGCTGTCCGCGCGGCCGATCTGCGAGAGGGAATAGCCCAGATCCTTGATCATCGGCTTCGACAGGTTGAGCGCCAGAACGTCGCCCATGCGGTACAACGAGACGAAGGCAAGCAGGATCAGCGCGCCAAAGCCATAGCGCCAGAAGAAGTCGACATAAGGCCCCAGCAGAGTGGAGCGGCGGATGGGGGCGTCCGGCGGGGTGCGGCGGATC
>NZ_LSKH01000347.1:0-588 GCF_001557395.1 Sphingomonas sp. CCH5-D11
ACCGTCGTTCATGCGAGCCAGGCTACACCGACGGTCAATGTCCGCAACTGGGCGACAGCTGCCCCTCAATCCGCCGCCATCGCCGCAATGCCTGGATCAGGGAACGGGCGTCCTTGCCTGCACCAGCCGCTTCGACATGCGATAATTGTGGATCGCTACGCCGCGCCGCTCGAAATCGTTGCGCGCATTGAGCGTGAAGCCGCGGCGTTCGAAGAGGGGGCGGGCGTTCTCGCTTGCCTCCACGTACAGGCGCGCGATTGCGTCGCGGCGCGCCGCTTGTTCCAGCGCATCGAGGATCGCGCCGCCGACGCCGGTGCCGATCACGTCCGGGTGGCAATAAAGGTGATCGATATGCCCGTCGCGCTCCAGATCGCCATAGCCGATCACGCGCCCGGCGGCGTCCTGCGCGACCAGGAAGGTGCGGCCGTGCGCCTGTTCGATGTAGCGATCGGGCGGGGGCGGCGCCGGGCTCCAGGCGTGCAGTTGCTCGGGCACATAGTACCGGCTGCCCGCGCGGTGCACGGCGGCGTGGAACAAGGCCGCGAGCGCCGGCGCATCGGCGGGACGAAACGGGCGGATCCGCATGTT
>NZ_LSKH01000348.1:0-497 GCF_001557395.1 Sphingomonas sp. CCH5-D11
TCGCCGAGGCGCAGCGCCGTGCCTATGCAGCCGTCGACGCGCTGGATTTCCCGACCGGCTTCTGCCGCCGAGACATCGGGTGGCGCGCGATCGCGTAAGGAAGGCGGCGCGGCGGCGGGCCAATCGTCCGCCGTTAATCGGTGAATTACGCAAACTCCCGCCCGTTGCGGGAACCATGCACCGCGCCTAAGGCTTGGCGCCTGGCGTAGCGGAGTGTTTCATGCAGCCCACCACGGTGGACAATACCATGACCAGCATCGTGCTGGTGGTCATCGCGATTGCCGCGGTGCTGACGATCGTCGCCATTCTGGTGGGCGTTCGCAAGAGAAACGCGCGCCGGGAAGCGGATGCGGCGGAGAACGCCCGGCTGGCAGAGCGCCCCGCCACCGATCGCCCGCTGAACGACGATGACGCCACGGACGTGCCGCCCGCGTCGGCACCGGCCCGTCCGGCAGCGACGCCCGCTGCCCCGATCGCAGCGCCCGCCACGCCTGTTC
>NZ_LSKH01000349.1:0-1009 GCF_001557395.1 Sphingomonas sp. CCH5-D11
GACGATTCACAGATCTGTCAAACTACTGCACTTCCCGGGGCGCAGCACTGCAGCCGGAATCGTCGGGATTCAAAGCTCCTCCAGAGCCACCACCTCGAAGTCATAGCTGGCCCAGCCACGTTGCTTGGCCGCTTCTTCCGCCGCCGCTTTCTTGCCGGTCGCCTCGCGCAGCGATTTGGTATGACCCCAGAAGACTTCGGTCCGCCCGCCGCCCAGGTGCGCCACGATGCGCCAATAATGGGTGAAGGCGCTCGCGGTGGGGCCGATCACCTTGACATAGCCGTCGGCCATGGTCGCCCGCAGCAGGCGTTTGCGCTTCGCCATCGGTCCCGTCCCGTCCCGTGCCGTTTCGTCAGAAATGCGCCAGATAGCCGCCGTCCACCGCCAGCACCTGCCCCGTCACATAGGAGGCGGCGGGCGAGGCGAGGAACAGGACCGCGCCGGCGATTTCCTCCGGCCGGCCCCAGCGGCCAAGCGACGTGCGTCGGGCAAGATGCGCGGCGATTTCCGGATCGGCCACCATCGCCGCATTGGCGTCCGTCGCAAAATAGCCGGGCGCGACGGCGTTGACGGTGATGTCGCGGGGCCCAAGCTCCGCCGCCAGCGCGCGGGTCATCGCCTCCAGCCCGCCCTTGCTCATCGTATAGGCCGCGTCGCCCGCGCGTGCGATCGGCCCGGCGATGGAGGTGATGTTGATGATCCGCCCGCCCGCCGGCATGCGCAGCGCGATCTGGCGCGCCAGGTCGAACGGCGCGATCATGTTGATCTCAAGCAGCCGGCGCACCGCCGCCCGGTCAAGCGCCGCCATGTCGCGCCGGTCGCGTGCGCCGGCATTGTTGACCAGGATATGGACCGGCGCGCCGCGTGCCGCCAGCGCCGCCGCCGCGCCGTCGCTCTCAAGGTCCGCCGTCACGATCTCGCAGCGCCCCCCGTCAGCCGCGATGGTCGCCGCCAGCGCCTCCAGCGGCGCCGCACGCCGGCCGTGCAGCAGCACATGCGCCCCCGCCCC
>NZ_LSKH01000350.1:0-837 GCF_001557395.1 Sphingomonas sp. CCH5-D11
GCGACCGGTGGCTGGAGCGATAGGAACGCCAGTCATCGCGGCCCCAGCGGCGGTCACGATCGCGCAGGTCATCGCGATAGTCCCGGCGGGCATCGCGCAGATCGCCTCGTGCGTCCTCCACCTCGCGCCAGTCGCCGCGGCGCTGCGCATCACGCAGGTCGCGCCGCTCCTCGCGGATCTCCTGCCGGCCGCGCTGCAGCTCGCCATAGGACTGGGCCGTGGCGACACCGGGGATAATGGTCGCCGCCATCAACGCGGAAACGATCAACTTACGCACGATACAATCCTCCATCCTTGGGCGCGGCCCCGAGCCGGGAACCGCACCGTGGTTGGAGATATGCCGCGATTCGCCTGAACCGCCGGGGAATGCGTCAGTCAGCCGCCAGAAAGGATCGTGACGCGGTCGTCACGTCCGCTCGCGGCGCGTCGCGGATCAGGGGCGGGTGCCGCCCGCGCCGCCGCCGCCGGCGCCCGCTGCGCCCACCGTGCCGATGTTGCCGAACAGGTCGGCGAAGAAGCCGCGCTCACGCCCCAGCGTCGGCGTGGTGCGCTTCGCCGGGCTGATCGACGCCACCTGCTCCGCGCCCCATCTGCGGATCGCGGAAACGTTGCCGCTCTGGTCGAAGCTGATCTGCACCGTCACCTGCTCACGCACCTTGGGCGTGTTGAAGGCATAGTTGCGGCTGTCGCGCGACACATAATACCAGTCGCCCTGGTTGAACTGGCTGGCGAAGCTCGGCTGGCCCAGCGTGGCCAACACCGACTGGCGCGTATCGACCCCGGGCTGCACCGCATTCAGCAGGTCCGCATCGACGACATAGCCCTGATGCGAGCGCA
>NZ_LSKH01000351.1:0-6407 GCF_001557395.1 Sphingomonas sp. CCH5-D11
GCTCGTCAGGCTCATAACCTGAAGGTCACAGGTTCAAATCCTGTCCCCGCAACCAACTTAATCTGCGTTTCCCCAACCCTGCCTTTGGCGGGGTTTCTTGCGTTTTGGCCAGCGCCTTGTTTCCCGATGCGGCCGTCAGGATGCCGGCGAGGTCGCCTTCCACATCCACGACCAGCTCGTCAGAACGATCGCCGAGATGAGTGGGCGCAGGATTTCCGTCGCCGCGTCCGTGGCGCGAACGGTTGGTAAATTCGGCGGGGACCATGCCGCCGAGGCTGCTGTGCGGACGCACGGTGCTGTAGTCCGTCCGCCATGCCTTGATGATCCGCCTTGCCGCAGCGAGCGAGGGGAACAGGTCGGGTGCGGTTGGCTTCGACGCATTGCATATCTCGCGTCGATGTTTGTGCGAGCCCCGCGCCGTGTCACAGTCTGCCCTCACGGGCTAAAACGGCCTTCAGGATTGCCCGAGATGCTTCCGGTTATCCCCCGCTAAATCGATCCGCCAACAGACGGGGCCCGTCGACACTCCCGAACACATATCGGCATCTGGCTGAGCGTGAGAACGTTGCCAGTCGTCAGCTCTGAACCACCCATCTGTCGGCATCGATCGCGGCCGATGATAGCGACAATTGCTCGATCAACCACAAGGTCGCGGGATCGCGCGCGCTATGCTCGTGCCAGAGCACCCAATAATCGAAGCCGCCGATCTCCGCCGGCGCGTTCAGACAGGCGAAGTGCTGCGCGGTGGCGAACTGCCGTGCAGCGCGGGTGGGGATGGTCAGGATCGCGTCGGAGGTGCCGATCAGGTCCGAAGCGGCGTAGAAATACGGCAGCCGGGCAACCACGCGCCGCTCGTCAGCCCGATCGCCCAGGCATTGGTGCACATGGTCGACGGCCGGGTCGCCGATGCTGATGCCGATATGCGGCCAGCGGAGATAATCATCCAGCGGCATCGGCCCGTCCTGATGGTGCCTGGCGAGGGGATGATCCGCGCGGACGATCACCGACTGGCTTTCACGAAACAGGTGGCGTGAATGGGTCGCCGACAAGTCCGGCGCGAACCCGTATACGATCAGGTCTAGATGGCCCGCCGCGCACTTGCGGACCATGTCCGACGTGAAGGGCGTGATTTCGATCCGGCAATCGGGGGCATAATGCCGAATGGTTGGAAGCACCGGCGCGATTACTGACAGCACGCCAAAATCCGTCGCCGCGATCCGGAACACGCGCTTGATCTGGTCTGGCGTGAAGCGCGCCGGCTCCAGCACGCTGGAGGTCAGCGCCAGCCATTTCTCCAGCGGTCGGGCAAGCTCCACCGCGCGTGACGTCGGCGTCATGGCTGCTCCCGAGCGGACCAGCAGCGGATCGCCGACCTGACGGCGCAGCTCGCTAAGCGCCCGGCTAACGGTGGGCTGGCTGATCCCAAGCTGCTGCGCCGCCCGACTGACGCTTCTGGTCTGAAGCAACATGTGAAGCACGACCAGCAGGTTGAGATCGAAGTGCTTGATCGGACCACCCCTATTGAGAGTGGCTTGCATTAGCGTTGCGTAATCAGCGGCGCAAGGTTGCAGGCTCGCCCCCAAGGACTCACGCTTCGTCCTGCCGACGAGGCAGCGCAGCCGTGCTGCAACCTGGGTGAAATCAAACCTACGTTACCCCGTCACAATCCTCCTCGAGAGCGCTCGCGCACCGGTCCTTCTACCTACGACCGAATACCTGCGATCAAGTCCTGAATGGGGGAAACATGCGTAAGTCTCTTTTGGTCGGCGGCGTTGCCGCCGCCGCGCTTTGCACGCTGTCCGGGGGGACGGCATGGGCGCAGAGCGCTGCCGAAAGCACGACGCCGACAGCAGGCAATGTCACCAGCGACCGCACGACCGATGGTACTGGCGAAGATGCGGGCGCAGGGTCCGAAATCATCGTCACCGGCACCGCGCGCGCACAGCGCCGCTTTGACGCCTCCTACGCGATCAATACGCTGAACCAGGCGGAGATCGAAAAGATCGCGCCGGTGAACTTCGCCGATCTGATCGGCCAGCTGCCCGGCTTCCAGACGGAGATTACCGGCGGCGAGGTGCAGAACATCTATCGCATCCGCGGCCTGCCGAACGATGGCGGCTTTGTCTCCTTCCAGCAGGATGGCCTGCCGCTGTTCCATGAGAATGACGGCGTCTTCTTCCGCGGCGATGCGATCCTGAAGCAGGATCTGATGACCCAGCGGCTGGAGGTGGTGCGCGGCGGCCCTGCGCCGGTCTTCTCCAGCTATTCGGGCGCGATCATCAACGCCATCACGCGCGAAGGCAGCGCCACGCCGAAGGGCGGCGCGCAGGTCACGCTGGGCGACACCGGCCTTTACCGCCTGGACGCCTTCCAGTCGGGCCCGCTTGGCAAGGACACGTATTATGCCATTGGCGGCTTTATTCGCCATCATGACGGCTATCGCGACAACGGCTTTCCCAACGATCGCGGCGGCCAGATCCGCGCCAACATCCGCCACGATCTGGACAATGGCTTTGTCAAGCTGAGCGCCAATTACGTCAACGACAAGAACGTCTTCTACCTGCCGATCCCGATCGCCGATCCGCGCGATCCGTCGGTTAGCCTCGATCCGTACATTGATTATTTCACCGGCACGATGAACTCGCCGGCGTTCCGCAACGTCACCATCCCCTTCCGCAACGGGCAGGGCCAAACGGAAAGCCGCACCACCGATCTGTCGGACGGCCGCTACATGCGGATGTTCAACATCGGCGCGCAATATGAAGGTGATTTCGACGGCTGGCTGGTCTCGGCAAAGGCCGGCTACACTGAGGGCAAGAACCGCTTCACCGCTTTCTATTCGACCACCAATCCGGCCGATGCGGCCAGCTTCGCCGCGGGCTATCTCGCCCGCGCGACGACGGCGTTCGGCCCGGTCGCCTCGTTCGGCTACACGCTCGCTGGCACCAACACGGTCTATGACCCGTCCACCGCCTCCGGCCTCGTCATGCAGGGCCAGTATCGCGACATCGCGTCCGATTTCTACTCGGCGCAGGCCAATCTGTCCGTCGCGAAGCGGCTCGAGACGGGGCTGGGCAGCCATGACCTCACGCTCGGGCTCTACGGCAGCCTTTATGGGCAGGACCGTTTCTACGCCTATCAGAACTATCTGATCGAGGTCGCGGGAACGCCGCGCACGCTCGATCTGGTGGCGTACAATGCTGCCGGGACGGAGATCGGCCGCGTCACCGACAATGGCGTGCTGAATTACGCCGCAACGCTCAACCAGGGCGATTCCGACGCCTCCATGTTCGCGATCTACGCCAACGACACGTGGGAAATCGTAGACGGGCTGCGCATCGATGCCGGCATCCGGCACGAACGCTATGATTACCAGGGCTGGGGTGCGTTGACCGACCAGGTCAATCTGGGCGACCCCACCACTCTGGCGGACGATGCGACCCGCGGCTTCACCGGCGTGATCGTCGATCGCGACCTGAAGACGGAGGCGACCAACTGGACGGTCGGCGCCAATTACGACTTCAGCAACAATGTCGGCATCTACGCCCGCGCATCGCACCTCGAAACGCCGCCCAACGTTCAGTCTGCGATGGATGTGAACCCGAACCCGGTCTACATCACCACCATTGCCGATCAGTATGAGGTCGGCCTGAAGCTGGCGAGCGGCCGCTCCTACCTCTACGCAACCGGCTTCTATTCGAACTTCGATCCGCTCAACGCCTCGTTCCTGGCGTTTGACCCCACGACCGGCCGCAACGACGTGAACGTGCCCTTCATCGGCGAAGCGCAGATCCTGGGCGTCGAGCTGGACGGTGCGCTGGCGCTGACGCGCTGGTTCACGCTGAACGGATCGCTGACCATCAGCGACCCCAAGTATAAGAACTTCGCCAGCACCACCGGCGCCGATCCGGAGCAGGTGGAGGGCAACCAGATCGTCCGCCAGCCGAAGGTATATGGCAACATCCGCCCGTCGTTCGACTTCACGACCGGCGAGACCGACATCTCGGTCTATGGCCGCTACACCTATATGGGGAAGCGCTTCGTCGATCTTTACAACAACACCGCGCTGCCGGCCTATGGCACGATCGGCGCGGGTGTCACGGTGAACCATGGCCGGTGGAAGCTGCAGGTCGTCGCCGACAATCTGTTCAATGAAAAGGGCCTGACCGAGGGCAATACCCGCACGGACTCGCTCGCTGGGCAGGGGAGCACGGAGGCGATCTACGGTCGCCCGATCTTCGGCCGCAACTTCCGCCTGGTGGTGGGTCTGGACTGGTGATCCGCGCCGGCTTCGCGTGGCAGGCGGCGGCGCTCGTCGCCGCCTGCGCCGTCCCGCCCGGGGTCGCATCGGCCACGCCTGCCGCTACCGCTCAGGCACCCGTGACGGATGCGGCCTTCGCCGCCCTGTCGCAGCGACTCTTTCCACTGTTCACGGCGCTCGGCGCTGATCGAGGGGCGACGGAGGCGCTCGCGCGTCAGCCGGCCGTCGCCACGCTGCTCGCTGCTCGCGCTGATCGGGTTGCCAGCTGCCAGCAGGAGCCGGGCTGCGCGGCGCAGGCGCTGGTCTGGCGAGAGGATGAGATCGCTGCGCTGGCAAAGGCGTTGCCAGGCAGTCTTCCGGCGTTTGACGACGGTGTCGCCGCGCAGGCGAGGCGGGAGCTTCAGGGCGTCAACATGATCCTTGGCACCTATGGCCTGGGCGAGGTGCCACCCTATCCGGCGATCGACGGCGCGGGCACCATCAGCCCGGCCGAGCGCCGCGCCTGGCTTCAGGCGGCGCATTGGGTGGCGCAGACGCCGCGTGCGGGATCGCTCAACGCCGTTGATTCGTCATTCGATTTCGCCCTCGCCTTGCTCGATGGCAGCAACCGCACCGATGCGGTTGCCTTCCTGCCGCTGGACGGCGGGATGAACGCCGCTGCCTTTGCCCGTGCGCGGCGGACGAACTGGGGCGCGTTCCGCTACACGGCGCTGATCGTCACCGGGATTGGCCCGGAGCTTGCGGACATGCCGCTCAGCCCCGGCGGCAAATATCATTTGCGCCTCGCTGCCCAGCAGTTCGCGCGCGGTGACGCTGCGTTCATCATCGTGTCGGGTGGACGGGCGCACCCCTTCAACACCCGCTTTGCCGAGGCGGTCGAGATGCGCCGCGCGTTGATCGAACGTTATGGCATCCCGCCCGACCGGATCGTGATCGACCCTCATGCGCGGCACACGACCACCAACATGCGCAATGCCGCCCGGCTGCTGATCGCGATGGGCGCGCCGTTGACCCAGGACACGCTGGTTGTCTGCAATCCGGTCCAGAGCGCCAATATCGGCAGCGCCGCCTTTGTCGATCGGAACCAGCGGGAGCTTGGCTATGCGCCGGGCGCGGCCGGCACCCGGCTCAGCCCGACAGCGCTAGAATGGCGGCCTGCCGCTGCTGCCGCGCGGATCGACCCGCGCGATCCGCTCGACCCCTAAGGAGGTGCCTGTGCGCCAGTTGCTCGCCGCCGTCACCGCCGGTCTCGTCGCCCTTCTCCACCAGCCCGCGTTTGCCTGGGGAGAGCGCGGCCATGCGGTGATCGACACCGCCGCGATCCACGCCATTCCGGCGGACGGCCCTGTCTTTCTGCAAAAGCACGTCGATTATATTGCCGCTTCCGCCTCCCAGCCCGATGGCTGGCGCGGCGATGCGGAAGGCTTTTCGAAGATCGTCGAGGATCCCAATCACGGCTGGTTTCGCGAACAATTCACCTTCCTGAAAACGATCCCGCGCAGCCGCTACGAATTCGTGCTGGCGCTCTACGACCAGCATCTGCGCATCCGGGCCAGCGATCCGGGGGCGGCGGCGCGCACCAACGTCCGCTGGACTGGCACTTTGCCCTATGCCGCGATGGAGGCTTACGACCGGATCGTGGTGTGCATGCGCCAGGTGCGCAGGCTTGCTGGCGAGGGGCGCGATCCCGAATTCGCCGAGCGGAACTGCGCTTTTGATGTGACCCGCCTTGGCCATTATATCGGCGATGCGGCCAACCCGCTGCACATCTCGATCCATTCCGATGGATGGCGCGGTGAAAATCCCGAAGGGTTCACGACCGACCGGAGCGTCCACGGCCGTTTCGAAAGTCGCTTCGTCGACCTGATCGCGCTTACCCCGGCGGACGTGCGTGCCCGCATCGGCGCGCCCGCGCGGCAGACGGGCGACATGTTCGATCATGTCCTGCGCTATGTCGATGCTTCGGGGGACAAGGTGCGGCAGGTCTATACGCTGGAAAAGCGCAGCGGCTTCGCCGACGCCAACGACCGGGACGTGCGCGAGCTGGTGCATGAGCGGATCGCCGCCGGCGCTTCCATGCTGCGCGACATGCTGGTTCGCGCCTGGGTCGAAAGCGCCCGCCCACCCGCGCAGATCACGCCCGCCC
>NZ_LSKH01000352.1:0-18537 GCF_001557395.1 Sphingomonas sp. CCH5-D11
CGCCTGTCGCTCGCGACCCGCGCCGATTATGCCCAAGCCGCAGCCATCGTGCTGACCAGCGACGGCCATGAGGGCAAGACCTATGAGCTGGCCGGTGACGACGCGGTGACGCTCGCCGACCTTGCCGCCGAGATCTCACGCCAGACGGGTCGCAACATCCCGTACCGTGATCTGCCGCAGGCAGATTACGCCGCGATCCTGAAGCAGGTGGGCCTGCCCGAGGGCTTCGCCGAGGGACTTGCGGCATGGGACGTCGATGCCTCGAACGGTGCGCTGTTCGATGACGGCCACCAGCTCTCGAAGCTGATCGGACGTCCGACGACGCCACTAGCCGATGCGGTGCAGGCGCAACTGGCCGCGCAGGGCTGACGTTACGGACAACTCCGACCGATAACGACCATCCCTGGAGATAGCGCATGAACATCGACCTTTCCGGCAAGACGGCGCTCGTGACCGGCTCGACCGCCGGCATCGGCTTTGCGATCGCGAAGGGGTTGGCGGCAGCCGGGGCGATCGTCGTCCTGAACGGGCGCGACGAGAGCCGCACCCAGGCGGCGGTGGCCGAGCTAAAGCGTGAGGTCGGGGATGCCGATGTGCGCGGTGTGGCCGGAGACGTCGGCACAGAAGCCGGATGTGATGCCATCGTATCCGCGCTTCCGGAGGTCGACATCCTGGTCAACAATGCCGGCATCTTCGGCCCGCAGGACTTTTTCGAGACACTCGATGAGGAATGGGAGCGCTTCTTCCGGGTCAACGTGTTGTCGGGCGTACGCCTGTCCCGGGCCTATCTCCCGGGGATGCGGGACAAAGGCTGGGGTCGGGTGCTGTTCCTGTCCTCGGAATCCGGCCTAAACATCCCGGCGGACATGATCCACTACGGCGTGACCAAAACGGCCGACCTTGCCTTGTCGCGTGGGCTGGCCAAGCGCATGGCGGGCACGGGCGTGACGGTGAACGCCATTCTTCCCGGTCCAACGTTGTCGGAGGGCGTGACCGAGATGCTGGCGGACGCGGTCGCATCGGGCAAATCGTTGGAAGAGGCCGGCGCCGATTTCGTCAGGGCGCACCGACCGTCCTCGATTATTCGGCGTGCTGCCACGGTCGGGGAAGTCGCCAACCTGTGCGTCTATATCGCCTCTCCGCAGGCGTCCGCGACCACCGGTGCGGCGCTACGCGTTGACGGCGGTGTGGTGGATACGATCGCCTGACTTTCAGTTTGTCCCATCCCGATTGGAAAGGGCGGCCAACACGACCAATGCGCGAGTTGCACGACAGACGGCAAGGCGGGTGCCGTTTCCCGAACTGCTTGTCGAGCGTGGCAAAACGGAAAGCCAGACCGCCAGAAAAACGACCGGTTTTCTGGCGGTTGCTGATTTTGCCTCGTCAACGCATTCCACCAATCGGAAAACCCGTTGCGGAAACCACTGGCATATTGCAGGCTGTCGGATGTCTTTTCTGGCGGGGTAACAATGCTCATTGGATATATGAGGGTGTCCAAAGCTGACGGGTCACAGACGCTGGCACCCCAGCGCGATGCGTTGCTCTTGGCCGGCGTCGATCCCTCGCGGATTTACGAAGACCTTGCGTCGGGGCGGCACGACGCCCGCCCCGGTCTAACCGCGTGCCTGAAGGCACTGCAACCCGGCAACACACTGGTCCTCTGGAAGCTCGATCGCCTTGGGCGCGATCTTCGCCATCTGGTCGTCACGGCCGAGGCGCTGCGCGAACGCGGCATCGGCCTGAAGGTGCTGGCGGGTGCCGGCGCGCAGATCGACACCACGACCGCCAACGGTCGCCTCGCCTTCGGCATCTTCGCAGCGTTCGCCGAGTTCGAGCGCGAGCTCATCGCCGAGCGGACACAGGCGGGACTTGCCGCGGCACGGGCACGGGGACGGATGGGCGGTCGGCCTCGCAAGATGGACAAGGCCACCCTCGCGATGGCGATGGCTGCAATGTCCGATCGCAACGCAGTCGCAGCCGATGTCGCGCGCCGCCTCGGCATGACGACCACGACACTCTATATGTACGTGAATGGTGACGGCACGCCCAAGGCGCCCGGCCAGGCGCTGCTCGATGGCGTGCCGTACCGCAAAGAACGACTGCGCGCCGCGTGACCGTGCGCAAAGCCCATCAGCGATCAGGCATATCGTCGCGGTGGCGAGACGATCACATCATGCTCGATCGACCGGGCCGATATGGCCGCCGGGGTCAACGCTGCTGGAATGCACCTGCCTCGTCTGGGCTTGTCGGTCAGACGCTGTGGTCGCGCCAGGATCATCAGGTTCATCACGGCCGCGCCAATCAGGAATTCCTCCTCCGCTCCGCGGATGCCACGCAGGTGAAGTCGCCGCATGCCATGCTTGCCTTTGGCGTCGGCGAAGAACCGCTCGACCCCGCGCCGCAATCGCATGGATCGCTTGAAGAGCCCGGTTTCCAGTTCGGCCCTAGCGAGATCCCGGGCGTCCTCATTGTCGAGACGAACCAGTGTGCGACGACGGGCCTTCGTGCATGTCTTCCGAAGCACGCAGCCTTCGCAGTCCCGTGCATCGGCAGCATAGCGGTGTACGCCAGTGCGCAGGTGGAAGGTGTAGTGCCGGAGCGTCTTGCCGATCGGACAGGTGAAGCTGTCGGTGTCGCGATCATAGCTGAATGCCGTTCGCGGCAGCTTGCCCTTCGTCTGCTGCGTGCGGTCGATCACCGGGATGTGCGGGATCGCGCCTTGGTCGCGTACGAAACCGAGGAAGCCGGCGCTGCCATAGGCCTTGTCTGCAGCAATCCGCTTGGGGTGATAGTCAAAGCGATCGGCGGCTCGTCCGAGCATGACACGGCCGGCATCGACCTCCTCGGCAAAGCGCGCCGGCGTCGCTTCGACGTCGAGCGCGACGCCGCTCGGCGTGTCGACCAGCGCATTCAGTGCATAGCCGAACCGCGCGCGCCCCGGGCGTGCCGACCAGGCTGCGGCGGGATCGGTTCGCGATACACCCTCGAAATCCTTCGAGCCGCCAGGTTTTGTGCTGATACTACCCTGATCGGCCAGCCACTCCCGGACAGGACGACCGGCGTTCGCTACGTAGGGCAAATAGCCAGGTACGGTCTTGCGCTGCCAGCACGCATCAGCCTCGATGAACGAGGCATCAATCGCGGCGTCCTTGCCTCCGACCAAGCCCTTTCCGATGCAGCGGCGAACCGTGGCCTCGAACAGCTGCCGGAAGACGCCGGCATCGCGAAAGCGTCCGTGCCGGTTTTTGCTGAAGGTCGAGTGGTGCGGAACCTTGTCCCCCGGCGTGAGACGGCAGAACCAGCGATAGGCGAGATTGTAGCGCAGCTCCTCGCACAGACGCCGCTCGGACGTGATCGCGTAGATGCGGCCGATCAGGGTCATGCGGATGAGGAGTTCGGGGTCGATCGAAGGCCGACCTCGCGCGCTGTAATGATCAGCCAGCGCTTCTCTCAGCTCGCCCGTATCGAGACATTGATCGATACGACGCAACAGGTGGTTTGCGGGCAACAAGGCTTCTATGGTGCGACCGGACGCCCCTTCCCGCCCACCGCGACAGGCTGGTCCCATCATAGCGGCGCTCCTCACGGTAGGAGTGAAACGAAGGAGCACCCCGGCATGTCCGGTATTTTTCAACAGGCCCGATCCTCTGAGACAGCGTTGGGGGCGAGTACGAGCCCCGCCGAGCATGTCACCTCGCCGATCGGCGTCTCATTCTCGACGCGTTGCAGCTTTCGCCTCGAGAATGCCTTGCGGGCTGCGTTCAGCATATCGCGGGCGGCTTCGTGGTCGCAGTTGTCGAACACGATGGCGATCCGCTTTGCCTCCCAGCGGCCGACCCGGTGCGGCATGCAATGATCCCGCAATGTCTGGCCCAGCGCGCGCAGGACCCGCTCGACGACGCCGATCCCATGAGTCGCCCCGATCGAGGTGACTTGATCGAGCGCAACCAGCGCAAGAAGGGTAGGGCCTTCCCGCCCGAGTGCAGCGGTGAGCACCGACTCGATCGCGATGCGGTTGAGGAGCGAGGTAGCAGGATCGATGTCAGTATCGACGCCCAGCGAGCGTAGGCGCTCGCGGACTAGGGCCGTCTGAAGGCTCATCTGCTTCAACCGCTCTTCGGCGCGCTCTGCCTGGGCGGTCATGCGCGCGACCGCGCTATGGATGCTTCCGTCGGCGGAGACCAGCTCGGCCGCGGTCAGCGTCAGGGTCTTCACGAAGGCATTTGCCTCCTGGGCAGTTGCACCGATGATGTGCATGACCTCTGTTGAGAGCTCGCCGATCGTCGTCGCGGTGCCATGGAGATCCGCTGGTGCCGAAATCGCTCGCACGTCTTCCTGTCGGAGGCGATAACCGCCGTCGATCAGATTGGCGACGGCCATGAAATGGGCCTCGTCAGCACCTTCGAAATAGGTGTGAGCGAAGCCGTAATTCTCGGGGCTGTGCGGCAGTCGATGCTCGTCGAGAAAATCGACAATGGCATGACCCGACTCGTCAGCTGGTGGCCTTTGCCGCATGTCCGTGGTCCGCTGTCTCGTGGTTTGAAGCCTCGGGTTCGGCCAGCGATGGTGGCGAACGGAAGCCCTCTGGCCCTAGAAATTCGTATTTGAGATATCGATCGGAGTCGATGCGCTCGAAAACCGCGTTGATGACAGCTTCCCTGGAGCCGAGGCCCAGACGATCCTGAAGTCGCTCTGCGATCGCTAATGCTACGGGCGACAGCGCCACGGTCGACCGCCGGTACCCCGCATTGTCTTCCCGCTCCTTTTTCAGGCGCATGGACCGCGTGCTTTTTTTGATCTCGGATGGGTCGCTGGGCATAAGCAAGCGTCATTCTGCCACTCGGACGCTTAGCGCAAGGTGATGTGACGGTAAGACGGGGCGGTACATTTCGAGACTGGTAGTGTCGACGACCGACTTCAGCCGGTCAGCCCAGTTCGACCGATGCCGCGTTCGGAGCCAGTCACTATCTCGGGGATGTCGGGATCGGAAAGGATTGCCGAGAAATACTCGAGGCTTTCGGTAACTGCGGTCGCGAACCTCGGGCTGTAGTACACCATCGGCTCGTGAAGGATGTCGACGGCGATATAGGCGCGGACAGGGTCGATCTGCAGGATATCAACAAACTGGTCGATCAGTCGCCCTGTGAAGGGCGTTTGGCCGGCTCGGATTTTGTTGACGAGGCTAAGGCTCTTGCCGAGGCGGCGAGCCATTTCGGCATTTGTCACTTTCTTCAGACGCCACTCAGCCATGAACAACGCGTGAAGACGTTGTTGCCGATCTTCGCAGACTGAAGCCTTTGTAGACTGGTGGTACATACTGCGACCCCCGTTAGGGGTCTAATACGCATCTATCCGTTCACGTTGTCAACCACCGCCACGCAGCGCGATTCATGACCTCTCCGTAAATGTTCCATGAAATGCGGCGAGTAGCCCGATAATGAAGGTGAGCCGAATTGGCGCAAGCGATCCGGATGCGTCGCCAGCATGGGCACGCGCGCGCTGAAACAGGTCATTCTGGTGCATCTGAATGCGTAACGTGACCCGAATCGGACCGGGGATGTCGGCATCTCGCGCCTCGTGAACAAAGGGGGCAGGATCACGGCAAACGACGAAATTCTCCAACCCCTTCATAGAGGTAGCGGAAACAGTCTCAAATCCGCATGTGGCCAATGAATGAATGCGCATCGCATCCACGGCGAGGCGGAACAGCGAGTGATCCACTTTGAAGGTATAAAGCGCCTGGGGCATATCGGACCGTACGACAAAGCGGCGGGTGTCGCCATCGGCCGCATAAAGCCGACCAGCTGCGGTACGATGCGTAACCGGATCTCCTCCGGCAAGGCGCATCAACAAATAGTGTAATTTTTTTACACTGATCCAAGTCATACCGCCTTAGAATCCGCAGTAGGCGGGGCGTTGTTCCGGGCGACCAAGATGTACTTGGCGCGAGACAAATAGTGTAATTTTTTTCCATCTTGCGGGAGTCAGTTTCTTCCTCCCTTTTAAGGGTGACGCAGCAATCCGCTTCGTCTTTCAAGGGGAAAGAGCATGTCTGCACTTTCAATGCCGAAGGGTGGCCAGATCAATGGCGTCCTTCTCGGCCTGGCGATCATCGCGATGGTGATGGTCCTGGGCGCGTCGGCGGCGTTCGCCGGCGCCGATACGACGTTCAATACCGCGCTGACGAAGTTCACGGACTTCCTCGAGGGCTCGGGCGGCAAGATCATCACCGTCATGAGCCTGGCCGGCGGCATCGTCGCGCTGGCGTCGGGCCGCTTCAGCCTCGGCCAGGTGGCCGTTCCCGTCGCCGTCGGTGTCGGCGCGGGCACGGGTATCCCGATCGTCACCTCGACCGTCACCGCGACGATCTGAGGCGTCGGCTGGATCAACCGCTGGGAGGGCGGCTTAGCTTATGGACCGGTACACCATCCCTTCGCATCTCGACGACCCGGAGCTGATCGGCTTCTGGACGCTGGACGAGTTCCTCGCGATGGCGATCCCCTTCATCTGGGGGATCCTGTCGCAGCACGTCGTGATCGGACTGATGGTCTCGTTGCTCGGCTGGTGGGGTTTTCGGAAACTCAAAGCCGGCAAGGCCACGTCGTGGATTCTCCACATGGCCTACTGGCACCTGCCGTCGAGTTTTACCGGGCTGAAGGCGACGCCGCCCTCCCACCTTCGCGTGATGGTGGGCTAAATGGATTATTCTGTCGGTCTCGCGCAGTCGCAGCGCGTCCTCAAGCAGCGCAACATGCTCGGCATCGTCGCGCTGGTCCTCGCGGGCCTCGTGGTGCTGCTGTTCCTAGTCGGCGCGACCCGTGACCGGGAGATCGTCCTGCAGCCGATCGTCCGCTCCCCGTTGACGCTCTCGTCGAGCGGGGTCAGCGAGCAGTATCTGGAGATGGTCACGCGCGACACCGCGCTGATGACGCTCAACCGCTCGCCCGAAAATCTCGAATACTGGATGGACTCGATCCTGGCGATCGCCACGCCGGAAGCACATGGTTCGCTCAAGCGCGACCTGATGAAGATCCTCAACGAGCAGCGCGGATCGAGCATCAGCCAGTATTTCACGCTCGCCGGCATGAAGGTCGATCCCGAGAAACTGACCTCGGAAGTGACCGGCACGCTGCACACCGTCGTCGGCTCGAAGTCGGTCACCGCCGAGCCGAAGACCTTCCGCTTCTATTGGGCGTATCGCGGCCTGACCCTCCAGCTCAAGGGCTTCGGGATGGTCACCAAGGCCGACAAGGACGCCGCGGCAACCATCGGAGACGACGCATGACCGCCTGGGTCGCAGTCGGGCTGATCGGGGGCGGGACCGCCTTCGCATCGCGCCTGTGTTCGCTATCGCGCCTGATCGGGGCGGGGATGATCGTGGCGGGCGGCGTGGTCCTCGCCGCGCCGGCCTTCGCCGACGAGCATGTGCTGGCAAAGGACAACAGCGAGGTCGCCTGCACGATGTCGAAGTCGGGGCTGACCCGCGTCAGCCTCAAGGACGATCGCTTCGCCAGCGTCTCGAAGCTGACCACCGGGGTCGATACCGACGATTTCACCGTGGTCAATGAACCGACCCGGGGCGACATCTATGTGTCGGTCCCGGAAGCCTATTCGCGGCCGAACGTGTCGTTCTTCGGCACGACGTCGAAGGGTTATGTGTACAAATTCTCGTGCCGGCTCGCCGGCGACGACGCGCAGCAGGTGTTCGTCGAGAACAAGGATATCGGTGGCGCCGCGGAAACGCAGGTCGCGGCCGTCGCGGCATCGCCGCAGGAGGCGTCCGCCACGCTGGTCCAGGCGATGTTCCAGTCCGCGCCGCTCGAAGGGTTCGAGGTCAGGCCCGCGGTCACCGACCCGGTGATGATTGGCTCGCTCAAGGTCCAGATGGTCGCCGAGTATCGCGGCGCCAGCCTCGCAGGCCGCACGCTCAGGATCGAGAACCGGGGCAAGGTTCCGGTCGCGCTGGGCGAGGGAACGATCGCACCGTCGAACGCGATCGCGGTCTCGGTCGCCAACCCCAACCTCAAGCCCGGTGAAGCCACCACCGCCTATATCGTCACGCCTTCGGGCCTCGCCAACGGAGTGCGGCCATGAGCCTCAAGGACATCTTCCAGCGTAACCGTGCCAAGCAGCTCGATACCGAGCCGGAGGAGGGCGGGGACAGCGAGCTGATGGCCGGCAACGATGCCGTCCGCAAGAAGCAGCTGCTCTACCTCGGCTGTGGTGGCGCCGTCGCGCTGGTGCTGGGCTCCTGGTACGTCATGGGCGACGATGCCAAGCTGAAGCCGGTCGGCACCGACGGGAAGGAGGTGAAGATCACCACCGACGACATGGTCAACCGGAACATGTCGCAGCGTGAATGGCAGGCCGCATCCGAAGCGCAGATGCAGTCGATCAACAATCAGCTGAAGGGCGTCGACGGCCAGCGCGCGCAGATGGAGCAGTTGCAGGCGCAGATCGCCGCGCTCCAGGGCGAGAAGCAGTCGATGGCGAGCGATGGCCAGCGGGTCATGAGCGCCTATCAGCAGGAGAACGACCAGCTTCGCCAGCAGATCGCGCAGCGTAACGCCGCGCCGGCCGCGCCGGCTCCGACGCAGATGTATGGCCCCGGCCAGCCCAATTACCGCACTCCCGGCGCGCCGATGACGGCGGGCGAGGCGGCAGCGGCTGCGGTGTCGCAGTCGCGCTCGATCAAGCTGGTGTCGTTCGAGGGCGGCCCCTCGGGCACCGCGACTCGGATCTCGGGTGGCACGACCAGCTACACCGACAGCCCCAATTACCTGCCGCCCAACTCGATCGCGAAGGCGAAGGTCATCGTCGGCGTCGACGCCTCGGCGGGGGTGCAGTCGCAGACCGATCCGCTGCCGGTGATCCTGCGCATCACCGGCCCGGCGCGCTCGGTCTACCAGAACGGCAAGCTGCTCACGACGCGGATCGAAGGCTGCGTCATCAACGGCGCGGCGCGCGGCGATCTCTCTTCCGAGAAGGTCTATGTGAAGCTGCAGCGGATGACCTGTCCGCAGGCCAATGGCCGGTTCGCGGTGTCGGACGTGAAGGGCTTCATCAGCTTCGCCGGCAAGACCGGCGTGCGCGGCCGTGTCGTCAGTCGCGAGGGCTCGTTGGCGATGCAAGCTTTCTTTGCCGGGCTTGTAGGTGGTGCAGGCAATGCGCTGAACACTGCCTTCAACCAGCCACTCGCAACCTTCGAGACAGACGGCAAAGGAGGGATCAATCGCACCCCGAGCATCGGCAACGTCGGTTTGCGCGCTTTGGGCGGCGGCGCCGACGAGAGCGGTCGAACAGTTTCCAAATACCTGATCGAGCGCGCCGAACAGTACCAGCCCATCATCGAGATGCCGACCGGCATCGATGTCGAGATCGTCTTCCTCGAAGGCGTCTTCATCCAGAACTGAGCCCGGAAGGAGGCGGTCACATGGCAAATACTATCATGATCGGCGCGATGGCGGGGGCGGCGATGCTGCTGACCGGCTCGGCCGAAGCGCCGATCGGCGCGCAGGTCCAGGTCGCGCTGCAGAAGCGGCTTCCCAAGACCAAGGTCGATGCGATCGACTGCTCCAAGGTCGACGGGCTGTGCGAGGTCGTGGCGGGTGCGAACCTGTTCTACGTCGACAAGTCGGCGCGCTATCTCGTCATCGGCCGCGTCTATGACATGGAGACGCGGCAGGATCTGACCGCCGCCAAGCTGCTCGCGCTCAATCCCGATATGCTGGTGGGCGGCGCGGCAAAGGCCAATGCCACGGCCGATGCGCCCGAGGCCGGCGCGGCGAGGGCGGGTGCGCGCGTCACGACCCAGCCCGCTGTCGCCCGCACGCTCGATGTGTCGCGGCTGTCGAGCAAGGGCGCGATCACCTGGGGATCGGGTACGCAGACGGTCACCGTCTTCTCGGACTTCCACTGCGGCTACTGCCGCGCGCTCAGTCAGGCGCTCGAGACGATGAACGTGCGCGTGATCGAGCGACCGATCTCGGTGCTGGGAAGCCGCGAGATCGCCGACCAGGTGCTGTGCGCCCGCGATCATCATGCGGCGGTCCGCGCGGCCTATGCGCAGAACCCGGTCCCGGCAGGCGCGAAGTGCGACACCAGCGGTCTCGATGAGAACGAGGCGTTCGCCAGGGCGCACGGCATCAACGGAACGCCCGTCATCGTCCGCTCCGACGGGGCGGTGATCGAGGGCTTCAAGCCCAAGGCCCAGCTCGTCGAATGGTTGAAGGGAGCCAAGTCGTGACCCGATCCGTGATCCGCCTGCCGGCCTGCCCGGTTTCCGACTATCGCCCGCACGCCCGCGCGAAGCGTATTGCGGCGCTGGCGACGACCGCGAGCCTGGGACTGCTCGCCAGCTGCACCACGCTGGGGACCAACATCTCGGGCAAGTTCGCGTGCGGCGCGCCCGAGGGCGGCAGCTGCTCGCCGGCGACCGTCATCGATGACAAGGCGCTGGCCGAGATCACCGGCGACAGCGGCTATCATCCGGCAGGCCCGTACCAGGCACCCGCGCGCAACAGCGGGGGAACGCAGCGGATCGCCTATGCCTCGACGCCGGTGCCGGCGCAGGCGGCGGGGGTCGGGCCGCAGAAGGTGTTGCGGATCGTGTTCCCCTCGCATGTCGACGCGGCTGGGCGCTTCCACGAGACCGCGGTCGTGCAGGCGGTGGTCGACAACGGCCAGTGGCTGGCGGCGACCGACGGCCACGGTTCGGCGCTTGCCGCGACGCAGACGCTCAACGTCAGCCCCGAGATCCTCTCGCAGCTCGGCGCGCCGATCGCCGCGCTTCCCCCGGTGCCCGCCGAGGTCGCGCAGGTCGCCGCCCCGGCAGCGGCCGCAGGTGCGGCGAGCGCGGTCGGCGCACCAAGTGCGGCAGCGGTCGCGGCCGCGCGGGCCAGGGCGCGCGACGCGGCTGCTGGCAAGGGTGTGCCGATCGCCGCGACGCAGAAGCCGGCTTCGCCCGAACTCGCGTCGAGCACGCCGGGTAACCGCCCAGCGACCTTCTCGCCGCGCGTGGAGGACTGATCGTCATGGCGAAGACCGGCTTCATAGCCCGCCTGCTCGGCGATACGCGCGCACCCGACCAGGGAACACCCTCGCATGGCGCGCCGATGCTGTCGCAGTGGCTGCCGTATCGCAGCTACGACGCGCGGCACGACCTGTTCTACCAGACCGACAGCATCGCGTTCGCGCTGGAACTCGCGCCGCTCATGGGTGCGGACGAGCGCACCGGGGAGATCATCGCGCAGATGCTGTCCGAGAGCGTCCCGCCCAGCGCGCGGGTCCAGCTGCTCGCATTCCAGAGCCCGCGTGTGGGCGCGCTGATCGCGCAATATGCGCTGCCGCGCTACAAGGCGGGCGGCATCCATCGCAAGATCGCCGAGCGGCGGTCGGCGTTCCTGCGTCACGGCGCATGGGTATCGATGTCGAAGGACGGACCGTTCCACGTCCGCAACCATCGCATCTTCCTGTCGGTCTCGATCCGTAGCGGGAAGGCGACACCGGAGGAGCTGACCGGCGTCCGCGACAGCATCGTCTCGACGCTGCAGTCGATCGACATGCCGGCAACCCGGCTGAAGCCGGTCGATCTGATCGCGCTGATCGACGACATCACCGCGCCGGCGTTCGACGTCTCCGACCACGTCTCGGAATATTCAGAACTCGATCCGATCGCCGACCAATGCGTGCGGCGCGACGTCCAGACCGTCGTCCAGGCCGACCGCCTGCTGGTATCGGTCGAGCCGCTGCGCGCGGTGACGAACCTGTCGGGCGAGACGCAGTATCAGGAGATCCGGCCCGACACGTTCGACTATCGCTTCTTCTCGGTCAGGAACCTGCCGAACCGCTGGGCGCCGTGGGACGTGCAGAAGCTGATCGGCGACATGTTCTCCGACAAGCTGCGCCCGGGGTGCCCGACTCTCACGTCGCTATGCCTGTGCTACCAGGACGAACAGGCCGCTTCGTCGAAGGCGGGCTACAAGTTCATGCGCACGTCGAGCCTCGCCGATTCGAAGTCGGCGCGGCTGCTCCCGCAGCTGAAGGACCAGAGCCGCGAATGGGAGCATGTCACCCAGGAGCTGCGCCTCGGCAAGAAGCTGGTGCAGGCCTATTATGCGGTCGGCATCATCAGCCCTAAGGGGCAGGGGGACGCCAACGAGCGCACCGTCAAGTCGATGTACAAGGCGGCCGGGTGGGACCTGCTCGACGAGCGGTTCCTGCAGATCATGGCGTTCATGTCGTGCCTGCCGATGACGCTGGGCAACGGGCTCGACAGCGACCTCAAGCGCATGAAGCGGCTGCGCACGATGCTGACCTCGACCGCGGCGAACATGCTGCCGATCCAGGGCGAGTATCTCGGCGGGCATCTGCCGCACCTCATGTTCATCGGGCGGCGCGGCCAGCCCTTCTTCTGGTCGCCGTTCGAGAACAAGGCCGGCAACCACAATGTCGCGGTGTTCGGCAAGTCCGGCTCGGGCAAGTCGGTCGCGCTGCAGGAGCTGTGCGCGGCGTTCGCCGGCGTGGGCGCCAAGATCATCGTGATCGATGACGGCCGCTCGTTCGAGCATATGGCCAAGAGCCTGGGCGGCAACTTCGTCGAGTTTCGCCTGCGCGACGGGTTCAGCCTCAATCCGTTCTCGATGATCGACGAGACGCTGGTGGCGCAGGACGAGGATTATCTCGTCGACGCGCTGGCGATGCTCAAGTCGATCATCGGGCAGATGGGCCGTCACATCGACAAGCTCAACGACACCGAGCGCGGTCTGATCGATCGTGCGGTCAACCAGGTGTGGGAGGCCAAGGGCAGGGGAGGGTGCGTCGACGACGTGATCGAGGCGCTCGGCTCCGACGGCTCTGTGCAGGGGACGGATCTCGCGATCGCGATGTTCCCGTTCTCGGGAAAGGGCACCTACGGCAGCTTCTTCACCGGTGAGGCGTCGGTGGACATGTCGAACGCGCTGACGGTGTTCGAACTCTCGGACCTGTCGAGCCGCGAGGAACTGCGCTCGGTCGTGCTGACCGCGATCATGTTCATGTCGTCGCAGACGATGCGCCGGATGGACCGCCAGATCCCCAAGGCGCTGCTGATCGACGAGGCGTGGCAGATGCTGCGCGGCGGGTCGATGGCCGATTTCGTCGAGACCTACAGCCGAACCTGCCGCAAATATGGCGCCTCGCTCATCACCGCGACGCAGAGCCTCAACGACTATTACAAGTCGGAAGGGAGCCTCGCGGCGCTGGAGAACTCCGACTGGTCGGTCATCCTGATGCAGAAGCCCGACACGATCTCGGACTTCCAGAAGCACGGCCGCTTCGACATGGACCCCTACACCGAAAGCCTGCTGCGTTCGCTGAAGCGCAACGGCGCGGAATATTCCGACATCCTCATCAAGGGGCCGGAATCGATGGCGGTCGGGCGGCTCGTCCTCGATAAATATTCGGCGACGCTCTATTCCTCCAGCCCGCAGACCTTCGCCGATATCGAGCATCTGATCGACCTCGGCTGTTCGATGGACGAGGCGATCGAACGCGTCGCCTTCCCCGAGGAATATCGCGACAATCCTCCGGGCGAGCCCTGGGTGGAGGCGGCGGAATGAACGCCTTCACCCACGAGCGCGACTGGCGTACGCCGACCGCGACCGACTGGAAACGCACGGGCACGCGCGCGATCGGCGACGCCTGCTACATCCTGTTGCGGGTGTCGGGCTGGATGGCGATGACGCTGCTCGCGACCTTCGGCGTCGCGATCCTGTTCTTCCTGATGCTAGGCGACTTCACCGCGCTCGGCTTCTTCTCGCAGGTCGCCAACCTCGGCACGCGCTTCGTCGCGGCCGACCAGGCACGCCGCGCGGCGTTCGGCGACCAGCTGTTCGTCGTGTGGCTGGTCGCGTTCGGCATCGTCGCCGTGACCCGCGTGCGCCTGCTCGGCGCGATCATCACTTCCACGAAAGGCCCCCGTCATGGTTGATGTTCTCGATCGTCCCGAGGTCGCGTCCGCGGCGGTGCAACCGTCCGCTCCGGCCCCGGCACCCCGCGACGACGCTGCCGGTGCGGCACCGCGCCGTCCGGTCGCGGACAAGGTGGATCGCCGCAAGCCGCAGGGCCTGCCCGTCATCGCCTATGTCGCGGTCGCGCTGGCGGTCGCGGTACTGCTCTGGGGGGCGTGGGTGACCAAGCATCTCCTTGCCCCGCCCGCGACCGTGCCGATGGCGAGCGTCCGGCTCGAAGGCATCGTCTCGGAATATGTCCAGGCGCAGAGCCACAGTAACGGCCAGCCCCAACAGGTGGCCGCGCAGACCCAGGCCTTCATGTCCGCGCTCGACGACGAGATGAAGAAGGTCGGCGCGAGCGGCACCACCGTCCTCGTCGGCGAGGCGGTCCTCTCGAAGAACGTCCCCGATATCACCGACCAGATCCGCCGCGCGGTCTTCGCGCGCGTGCCGCTCCCCGCGGCCGCGCCGAACACCCCGGCCGGTCCCGCGGTCGGTGCGATGCTTCCCCAAGCCTCCGGGAACGTCGCGCCGGCCGCGCCAGGGGCGGCGGTCCCGACCGCTTCGCCGTTCGGGCCTGCGCCGGTCTCGCCGGTCGAGGCGACGGTCACCCAGTCCGCGCCGGGAGGGGTCGATGGCAGCGGCAACTGAGGCGCTGGCGCGGGTCGGTCATGCGGCTCCCACGGCGGTTGACGTCGCCGGGGACCGCGCGGCCCGCAAGGCGCTGATCGTCAAGCGGGTCCGCCAGTGGAGCGCGGTCGCGCTGCTCGGGATCGTGTGGGGCGGCTACAACTCGATCGCCGCGTGGCGCGAGACGCACGCCTTCATGATAAACGCCAGCGAGAGCCTCCCCAACTGGGCGTTCTTCATCCAGCGCGGCCGCGTGCCCGCCAAGGGCGACTATGTGTTCTTCGCGCCGCCCGAGGGCGAGCTGGTGCGCCGCCACTTCGGACCGGATTCGGGACCGTTCGGCAAGCGCGTGATCGGCGAGGCCGGGGCGCTGGTCGAGCATCGCGGGAAATGGGTCTATGTCGACGGCGTCCGCGTCGCGCACATGAAGCCGCGCTCGCGCTTCGGCGAGGTGCTGACGCCGGGACCGGTCGGGCGCGTTCCCGAGGGCTGCTATTATGTCGGCACCGCACACCCCGACGGGTTCGACAGCCGCTACGGCGAGATCGGCTTTGCCTGCGCGAAGCAGATCATCGGCACCGGGACGCCGATCCTGTGATCCGGCGCGCGGGCCTTTTCGGCGGAACCCTGGGCGTGGCGCTGGTCGCCTCGTCGTCCTGGCCGATCGTGCAGGGCGCGCTCGCAAAGGATCACGGCGTGATGGGCCAGACCTGGGCGATCGCCGAGCCGGATCTGCTGGCGACGATCGATATCCGGCTGAAGACGC
This sequence comes from Sphingomonas sp. CCH5-D11, assembly GCF_001557395.1. Classification (NCBI taxonomy): domain Bacteria; kingdom Pseudomonadati; phylum Pseudomonadota; class Alphaproteobacteria; order Sphingomonadales; family Sphingomonadaceae; genus Sphingomonas; species Sphingomonas sp. CCH5-D11. The sequence goes on from NZ_LSKH01000352.1 coordinate 15,388, forward strand.
TGCAGGCCAATGGCGGCATCGAGCGCATGCAGACGGCGCTGCGTGAAAAAACCGAGGAACGTGTCCGCAACCCGATCCCCGTCGCCGGCATCGGCGCGGTGCGCGAGAGCCGCAGCTGGACGTTCGACCCGACGATCGTGCTCGATCAGGACATCCAGGACCAGAAGGGCCGGCTCGTCGCGCGCGCCGGGCAGCGGGTCAATCCGCTGTCGTTCGTCGCGATGAAGACCGACCTCGTGTTTATCGACGGCCGCGACGATGCGCAGGTCGACTGGGCGCTGAAGCGGTGGACCGCGCAGAATGCCAAGATCATCTTCGTCGCCGGCTCGCCGTTCAACCGCATGGGCGAGAAGAAGCGCCGCTTCTTCTTCGACCAGCAGGGCAAGCTCACCAGCCATTTCGGGATCGCGCGCGTCCCCGCCGTGGTCGAACCGGCGGGCCAGGTGCTCAAGATCAGCGAGATCGAGATGTCGGGAGCGGGCGCATGATGTGGCTCGATATTCTCAGGACGCCGATGGCCGCGCCCGAGACGCCGGCCCTCAAGGCGATGCGGCTCGCGATCCTGTGGTCGGCGATCGGGCTGGCGATCGCCATCTGCGCGTTGCAGCCGCTGCGCGCGGTGCTCGGCGCCGGGGCAGGGGGCGCGCTTGCCGGACTGGTGCTGGCGCTGGTCGTGCTGGTGCCGGTGTATGTGATCGCCAAGAACCGGGCCGATAACGCTTTCCTTGACGCAAGCCTCGCGGCGCAGCCGGACGGGGAGGGCAGGGCATGACGACTGAGCGCATCAGCCTGATCGCGCGCTACGCGCTTCTGTGTGTCGCGGCAGTCGGCTTCGGGTGGACATATGTTCTCGCCATATTCGCGCTGTTCCCGGCCTGGATGTTCTTTCCCGTCGTCGCCTTGTCGATGGTCGTATCGATCGCGACCGTGGCGTTGCTCTCGAGCGTCCCTGCGCTGCTGTTCCTGTCCCGCGTGCATTGCGAGATCGAGTCCCTCGTACGAAGGCTTCTCGGGGGCCGTGCCGATCCGGTGACCGCCGCGTCGATCGGAAACGAAATCGATGTCGTCCTTGCCGAAAGCGGGCGGACGATATCGGTTGGCAAACGCCGTGCGCTGGTGCGCGCGCTGGCCGATCAGTCGATAAGCTTCGATGGACGCGACCGCGCCCGGATGGTGCCCCTGGTCATCGCTTTCTCCGAGGAGCCCGGCGCATGATCCGCCGCCTGCTCACCCTGCTCGGCATGATCGCCGCGTTCGCGCTGCTGCCGGCGCCGGCGAGCGCGCTCCCGGCCAACTGCACCGGCAAGTTCGTCAACCCGATCACCGACGTCTGCTGGTCGTGCCTGTTCCCGCTGTCGGTGGGCGGCGCGCACATCTGGCCGGGGAGCCGACCCGATACCAAGAACCCAAGCCTGCCGGTCTGTGCGTGCGGTTCGCCGATCCCGCGCATCGGCATCTCGATCGGCTTCTGGGAACCGGCGCGGCTCGTCGATGTGACCACCAAGCCGTGGTGCTTCCCGAATCTCGGCGGACTTCGCCTCAATCCGGGGCTCGATATCGGGCAGGGGCAGTATACCGGCCCGCTCATCAAGGGCGGCGCGACCCAGGCCAGCGCCAACTGGCAGGCGCATTATTACGTCTATCCCTTGCTCTACTGGATGGAGATCCTGACCGACTTCCTGTGTTTCGAACAGGCGTCGTTCGACGTCGCCTACATGACCGAGATCGATCCCTTGTGGAACGACGACGTGCTGACCACGCTCATCAACCCCGAGGTCGCACTGTTCAACAATCCGATCGCGGTCGCCGCCTGCGCGGCCGACTGCGTCGCGGCGAGCGCGAAGCTGCCGATCGACCCGATGTTCTGGTGCTCGGGCTGCAACGGCTCGATGTTCCCGATGAACGGCAACATCGCGGCGCACAATTCGCCGGTCCAGTCGTCGCGTCTCGCGGCCGAGCGGCTCCTGTTCAAGATGCACCGGCAGGGGCTGGCGTGGGGCACCGCGGGATCGAAGGCGCTCTGCAACAAGTACGTCATGCCGATCCTGAAGAAGTCGCAATACCGCATCCAGATGACCAATCCGACGCCCACGGTGAGCGGCAAATATGCCTGCTCGCCGATCGGCGCGACGACGCTCCCGCCCGACGCGGGCCGGGCCTTCCCCGTCAAGGGCGAGGACTTCGGCTACCTGCTCTGGCGCAAGCGCAACTGCTGCATGCTGTGAGGATCTGACATGAAGAAGTTCCTCCTTTCCGCGCTCGCCATCGCCTCGATCGGCACCGGCTGCGCCGTTCTCGCCCAGACCGTCGAGGGGCTCGATCTCGACGCGATCCGCGCGCGATCGGCCAAGTCCGAACAGGACGCGACCGCGCTCGTGAATGAGGTCGAGCGCCGCGGCGACGCGTTCCGCAAGGATGCGCAGACCGTGCAGGCGGTCGCGCTGGAACAGATGCGCACGATCGACAAGGCGAACCTGCCCAGGGGGCCGGCGGGCGCGGTCGACTTCGACGAGATGATCCAGGCCGCCTCGGCCAACCTCAAGGAGGCCCAAGGCACCGCGCCGCAGTTCATGGTGTTCGTGTCCACCTCGATGCCCGAACAGGCGCTGAAGCGGATCATCGCCGATACCTCGGCCGCTGGCGGCGTCGTGGTGTTCCGGGGCTTCCCCGGCAATTCGGGCAAGGCGTTCATCGCCGCGCTCTCCAAGGTGGTCGAGAAGGACCAGCAGTTCGCCTCGATCGGGATCGACCCGCGCCTGTTCCGCGCGTTCGACGTTACCGCGGTCCCGACGATGGTGGTCTCGTCGAGCGACTTCACGCCGTGCGACGGCCTCACCTGCAAGACGACGCCGCCTCCGTTCGACCGCATCGAAGGCAACGTCACAGTGCGCTACGCGCTGGAGACGTTCGCGGGCGAGAACGGACCGGGCGCTCTGGTCGCGCGGACCGCCCTCGCCAATCTCGGCCGGAATCCCTGAGCCGTGCGGGGGGGCCGCCTCCTGATCGGTCTCCTCGCGCCGGTCCTGGCAGCGCAGGCGCTCGCCCAGGCCCAGTCCACCCAGCAGGGCCAGCAGGGCCAGCAGGGCACCGGCGACTTCTACGGCCTGGGCGACTACACCTACTTCAGCGACACGACCCCCAAGCCCACCC
>NZ_LSKH01000353.1:0-319 GCF_001557395.1 Sphingomonas sp. CCH5-D11
CCGCCACAATCTGCTGCTGTCCGGTGAAGTGGGGTGGCGCCGATCGGTGTTTCGCGGCGCGGGTGACAAGCAGGACATTGTGCAAGGGCGGGTGGGCGTGGAATATCTTGCGACCCGCAGGTTCTCGCTCTTCGCTGACGCGACGCTTTCCGATCGCGCGGCGACCATCCCGCTGGATGAATTTTCCCGCGGCCTCGTTCAGGTCGGCATCCGTGCGCGCCTTTAACCGTGCGGCGAAGCGCGCCTGCGCGGCTCTGCTGCTGACGACGTCGCTGTCGAGTTGCGAAGCCCAGCCGGGGCAGACGTCGGCAAAGGCCAC
>NZ_LSKH01000354.1:0-6391 GCF_001557395.1 Sphingomonas sp. CCH5-D11
TGACCGATTTGACCGATTTGACCGATTTGACCGATTTGACCGATTTGACCGATTTTCGCCGTCATTGCTGAACGCGGAAGCACCGTCCGCGTCAGCTATCTCGTTAGCCTTGCCAAAAATCGACGGTTCGCGGAGAAACCTCTGAGCGGTCGCTCTGACCGTGCACGTGTCGATTCTGCGGGCACGAGTGAGTGGCAGACGGTAGGCGACTTCACCGCTTCGCTCCTTGTCAAAGTGCCTTCAGAAGGCTGTATCGGAGAAGCGCTCCCAGCGGAGTTTAGGAAGTTGGTGGGCGTAGGTGAATAGACCACCCCGAAAGCTCCGTAACCATATGCGTACGTACGCTTTTTCCGGTATCCAGTCTGAATCTGTTCATGCTGGTATCGGCGCTGATGGGGCTCGAACGGATGCAGGCGGCGTACGCCCATGCGATCGCGCACAATTACCGATTCTACTCCTACGGGGACGCATCGCTGCTTCTGCCGTGATGCGTCCCGCACGCTCCTGCGATCTGTTCATGCCGGGGTAAGCGCCCGCCCGGCACGGCTGTCGCGGCGGCTTCTTGAACAGTCGATCTTCCGCTAGGGGCAGGCACTTGCGCCGAAGCGGCGAGACGCGGCGCAAGGCTTGCGGTCGCACTCAGGGAGTTGGAATGTCGCGCGTTTTCGATCGCCGCCAGTTGCTGCGCGGCGCTGGCTTGGCAGGGGGAAGCTTGGCTGTGTCGGCTTATATGCCGGCATGGGCGAAGCCCGTTTCGTCGGGCATCGCCGGCCCGCTGCCCACCGTATCCGGCGAGGACATCACCTTGCGCATTGCGCACCAGACGATGGTGATCGACGGGCGCCGCAGCCATGCGATCGGCATCAATGGGTCCGTTCCCGCCCCCCTGATCCGCCTGCGGGAGGGGCAGAACGTGCGGCTCCATGTCGAAAACGCGCTGGACGAGGACAGCTCGATCCATTGGCACGGCCTTATCCTGCCGTTTCACATGGATGGCGTGCCCGGGGTCAGCTTCCCCGGCATCAAGCCGCGCTCCACCTTCACCTATGAGTTCCCGCTTCGCCAGTCGGGCACCTATTGGTATCACAGCCATTCGGGGCTTCAGGAACAGCTTGGCCTGTACGGCCCGATCGTGATCGACCCCAGCGGTGCGGATCCGATCCAGGCCGATCGCGAGCATGTCATCGTCCTGTCCGATCACAGCCCGATGCACCCGCACCTCATCTTCAAAAAGCTGAAGCAGCAGGGCGGCTATTTCAATTTCCAGAAGCAAACGCTCGCCGGTCTTCTGGCCGGCAAGGATCAGCCTGCCGGTGAGCGACGGCAGTGGGGTGCGATGCGGATGGATCCCAGCGATGTCGCGGACGTGACGGGCAGCACCTACACTTATCTGGTCAACGGCCATGGCCCGCAGGACAATTGGACCGGGCTGTTCCACCCCGGCGAACGGGTTCGCCTGCGGCTCATCAACGCATCGGCCATGACGACCTTCAACTTCCGCATTCCGGGGTTGAGGATGACGGTGGTCCAGGCGGATGGCCTTTCCGTTCAGCCGGTGACGGTGGACGAGATGCAGATCGCCGTCGCCGAAACCTATGACGTGATCGTGCAGCCCGCCGATGACCGGGCCTATGCGATAGTCGGCGAAAGCGTGGATCGATCCGGCATGGCGCGCGCTACGCTGGCGCCGCGGCCCGGCATGGTCGCGGTGGTGCCACCGCTGCGCCGCCGCCCGCTGGCCGACATGAAGGACATGGGGATGGGCGGCATGGACCATGGGTCCGCCGGTCGCATGGATCACCCGCCGCAACCCGGCGCGTCGACGCCAGCCGCGCCTTGCGCGCCCGAACATGCGGCCATGGGCCATTGCTCGCCCGCTGCGGCTCCCGTCGCGGACGATGGTGGAAAGCAGCACCTGCAGCACCTGCAGGGGGCCGGCGATCACGGCGCGGTCGGCATGAATCATTCCATGCGTGATTTCTCCGTCGCGCCGGAGGTGAAGAAGACGCCAACGGTGCAGACCATCTCGCCCATGCCGGTGGACCGTATGGGCGAACCGGGCCAGGGCCTGGAGGATGTCGGCCACCGCGTGCTGCTCTACACCGATCTGAAGGCGGCGGAGCGAAACCCAGACGTTCGCGCGCCGGATCGCGCGCTGCGCATCCATCTGACCGGAAACATGGAACGCTATATGTGGGCGTTCGACGGCGAGAAGCTGAGCGAGGTCAGAAAGCCGATCCCCTTCCTGCAGGACGAACGCGTGCGGGTCACGCTCGTGAACGATACAATGATGGGCCACCCGATCCACCTGCACGGCCATTTCTTTGAGCTTGTCACCGGCCACGGCGATCATGCCCCGCGCAAGCACACCATCCAGGTCCAGCCGGGCGGGACGGCCACCTTTGACGTGACGACCGATGCCGTCGGCGACTGGGCGTTCCACTGCCACATGCTATACCACATGCACGCCGGCATGATGCAGGTCGTGTCGGTGCGCCCGCGTGGGGAGCGGGCGGCATGATCGCGCTTCTTCTCGCCACCGCCGCGCTGGCCGGTAGCGGCGCGCCGGCGCAAGCGGCCGATCACCAGCATCATTCGCATGGAAGCGCGCCCGCGCCTGCGCCGGTGAAGCCTGCGCCGTCCGAACAACCGGCGCCCAGCGCACCTTCAGCCGAGGCGCATGGTGCGCATCACGCCGCTCCCGACACACCCGCCGTTGCGGTCGACACGTCCTGCACGCCGGAACATGCTGCGATGGGCCATTGTTCGCTCAAAACGGCCGAAACCAGGCCGAAAGAGGCCGATGGCGCCCCGGCTGGCACAGCGCTCGCGGCCGGTCATGCCCCGGCGCCGGCGGCGCCTGACGCCACCTATGCTGATCGCGTCTGGGGCGCGGACGCCATGTCCGCTGCCCGCGCGACGCTGCGGCGGGAGCATGGCGGCATGTCCTTCGCGCAGGTCATGCTGAACCTCGCCGAAGTCCAGATCCGCGACGGCGCGGACGGTTATCGCTGGGATGGCGAATTCTGGTACGGCGGGGATGTGAACCGCCTGACGGTGAAAACGGAGGGCGAAGGCACCTTTGGATCAAGCGCCGGCGGCGAAGTGCAGGCGCTCTACAGCCGCGCGGTGGGTCCGTATTTCAACCTTCAGGCCGGCCTGCGCCAGGATGTCGGCTCCGGCCCCAGCCCGACCTATGCCGCGATTGGTGTCGAGGGGCTGGCTCCTTACTGGTTCGACGTGGAGGGCGCCGTGTTCCTGTCGGATGGCGGCGATGCCTTTGCCCGCCTCGAGGGGTATTACGATCAGCGCATCACCCAGCGCCTGATCCTGCAACCGCGCGCCGAATTCAATCTCTCCGCCCAGGATGTACCATCTCGCGGGCTCGGGTCTGGCCTGACGGACGCCGAGGCGGGCCTGCGGCTACGCTACGAAATCGTGCGTGAGTTCGCGCCTTATGTGGGCGTTTCCTGGGAGCGGCAATTCGGCGACACCGCGCGTTTCTCGCGGGCGAACGGCGATGACACGGGCGGGTTCAGCTTTGTCGCCGGCATTAGAGCGTGGTTCTGAACCGTTTCTCCGCGCCCCCCCCCCTAAACTCCTGATCGGCGCGCCAGCGATCCCGCCGCCAGCCTAGATGACTACCTCGTTCATCAGCGCCTGGGCCTCCGATCCCGCCCAGTCCATCGCACCGCTCACGCGCCACACTTCCCGGCCCTCGGCATCCAGCATGATCGTGATCGGCAGATTGGCTTTATAGGCCATGCTGAGCCCCAGATCGGGGTCGACATAAGCCGTCAGATTGTCGAGCTTCCGCTCCGCGAAAAACGGCTCGACCTTCTCGCGTTGCATGTCCTGGCTGACGGTCACGACGCGCACCTTTCCGCGCATCGTTCCAGCGGCGGTGTTCAGGCTCGGCATCTCCTTGATGCACGGCGCACACCAGGTCGCCCAAAGGTTCAGCAACACCGGCTCGCCGCGAAAGTCAGCCAGCGTGACCTTCTTGCCCGCAGGGTCGAAAAACGCGAGCTGCGGCGCCGCTTCACCCTTGTGGGAGCGATCCACGCCACCGATCGGTGCTGCCGGCTTCGCGCCGCCGGGCGCGACCTCGTCGGACGTCAAAACGGCGGCGTCAGCGACGTTCGCTTGCTCCGGCGCAGGCGTTTGCCTATCGCATGCCGCGGCCGCCAGCGCGGCCCCGAGGAGAAAGACAGTTCCCGAGCGCGATGGCATGAGCAGTTCCAACCAGATGTGGGGCGGCCGGTTCGCCGAAGGCCCGGCCGCGGTGATGCGCGAGATAAATGCCTCCATCCCCTTCGACAAGCGGATGTGGCGACAGGATATCCGCGGCAGCCAGGCGCATGTCGCCATGCTCGCCCGGCAGGGCATCGTGGCCGGCGAAGACGCGGCGGCAATCTCGAAGGGGCTGGAGCAGGTCGCCGACGGCTATCAGCGGAACGGCGTTGCCGAAGACCTGACGCTTGAAGACATCCACATGCAGACGGAGGCGCGGCTGGCCGAGGCGATCGGCCCGGCGGCCGGCCGGCTTCACACCGCGCGCAGCCGCAATGACCAGGTCGCCACCGACTTCCGGCTCTGGGTTCGTGACGCCATCGATGAAACGCTTGCTGCCCTCACCGCTTTCCAGCGCGCGCTGCTCGATCGCGCGGAGGAACACGCCGCCAGCGTGATGCCCGGATTCACGCACTTGCAATCGGCGCAGCCGGTGACCCTGGGGCACCACCTGATGGCCTATGTGGAGATGGCGCGCCGCGACGTAGCCCGCTTTGCCGATGCACGCGCACGGATGAACCTGTCGCCGCTCGGCTCCGCCGCCCTCGCCGGCACGGGCTTTCCGGTGGACCGGCACGCCACGGCCGCCGCGCTCGGCTTCGACGGGCCGACGCGCAATTCGCTGGACGCGGTATCCGATCGAGACTTCGCGATCGAATACCTTACCTGCGCCGCGCAATGCGCCCTTCACCTGTCGCGTCTCGCGGAAGAGTTTGTGCTCTGGGCATCGCAGCCGTTCGGCTTTGTCAGCCTCAGCGACCAATGGTCCACCGGCAGTTCGATTATGCCGCAGAAGCGCAATCCGGACGCGGCCGAGCTGGTCCGTGGCCATGCCGGGCGGATTACCGGCTGCCTCGTCAGCCTGATGGTGACGATGAAGGGGCTTCCGCTCGCTTACTCAAAGGACATGCAGGACGATAAGCCGCCGGTGTTCGAATGCCACGACCTGCTCGGCCTGTGCCTCGCCGCCATGACGGGCATGGTGGAGAGCGCGACGTTCCGTACCGATCGGATGCGGGCGGTGGCGGAAAGCGGCTTTGCCACTGCCACCGATCTCGCCGATTGGCTGGTTCGCGAGGCGGGCGTGCCCTTCCGCGAGGCGCATCACATCACCGGCCGCGCCGTGGCGCGTGCCGAAGCGCTGGGCGTGCGGCTGGACGAGCTTCCCATCGATGATCTGGTGGCGATCGATAGCCGGATCGACGCCCGTATCTTCGACGTCCTGTCCGTCGATGCATCTGTCGCTAGCCGCACCAGCTTTGGCGGCACCGCGCCGGAAAACGTGCGCGCCGCCATCCGCGAAGCACGCGAAGCGCTCTCGTGAAGCGCGCAGTTCTCGTGCTGGCCATGTTGCTCGCCGGCTGCGGCGCGGCACGCGGCCTCAAACCGGCCGAGGGAGAGCAATTGCCCGTTGCGCCCTATGGCGCCACCGCGACGCCGACGCCAGCAGACCTGCTCAAGGCTGAACCGCAGGCACGGCCCGGCCGCAGCGACGAACTTCTGCGCAACTCCGAGGAGCGGCGCAGCGATGAATTTGACCTCCCGCCAAGGTAATCAATGGATCATTTTGCCCTCGTTGACGGAGAGCTTCACTGCGAAGCGGTTCCGCTGTCCCGCATCGCTGCGGAAGTTGGAACGCCCGTTTATGTCTATTCGGCCAACACCCTGCGGCGGCACGCGCGCGTGTTTCGCGACGGGCTGAAACCGGCCGGACGCGTTCATCTGGCCTATGCGATCAAGGCCAATCCGAACATCGCCGTGCTGAACGTTCTCGCGCGCGAAGGCTATGGCGCCGACGTCGTGTCGGGCGGTGAGATGGCGCGCGCGCTCGCGGCCGGGATGCCGGCCGAGGACATCGTGTTCTCCGGGGTCGGCAAGACCCGGGCCGAGTTGGTCAAAGGCATCGAGGCCGGAATCGGACAGTTCAATATCGAACTGGAAGAGGAAGGTGTCGTTCTGGCGCAGCTTGCTGCGGCGCGCGGAACGAAGGCCCGCGCGGTCCTTCGCGTGAACCCGGATGTCGATGCCGGCACCCACGCCAAGATCTCGACCGGCAAGCGCGAGAACAAGTTTGGCGTGCCGATCGACGAAGCGCCGG
>NZ_LSKH01000355.1:0-21983 GCF_001557395.1 Sphingomonas sp. CCH5-D11
GCATGGCGCTCCACCGCGAGCGCCATTTCGTCGGGTCGCATTCCGCATCCGTCGTCGGCCACTTCGACACGGCCGATGCCTCCATCGGTCAGGCGAACGACGATCCGGCTCGCTCCAGCGTCGATGGCGTTCTCAACCAGCTCTTTCAACGCGCTGGCCGGTCTTTCCACCACTTCACCGGCGGCGATACGATTGATGAGATGTTCGGGCAGGCGGCGTATTGACACAGCCCCGCCCCTAGCCCAATCGACGCCCTCCCGCGACCCCGAGATAACAGCAATCAGCGCCCAAGAAGCGGCTTGCGGCCGTGGCCGCGGGATGAATGGTGCAAGTCGCATGTGCGACTCGGGGACGGAATCTAGCTGAACATGGCCTTCTCGCGTTTCTTCAAGTTCATGTCGCATGACATGGCCATCGACCTCGGGACCGCGAACACGGTCGTCTATCTGCGCGGCCGCGGCATTGTGCTCAACGAGCCGTCCGTGGTCGCGGTCGAGACGATCAACGGTATCAAGAAGGTGAAGGCGGTCGGCGAGGACGCCAAGCTGATGATGGGCAAGACGCCCGGCAACATCGAGGCGATCCGCCCGTTGCGGGACGGCGTGATCGCCGACATCGACGTCGCCGAACAGATGATCAAGAGCTTCATCTATAAGGTGCACGGACAGCGTAAGTTCATGCGTTGGCCCGAGATCGTGATCTGCGTTCCCTCGGGCTCGACCAAGGTTGAGCGCCGCGCGATCCGCGATGCCGCATCCAATGCGGGTGCCAGCCGCGTGTGGCTGATCGAGGAGACCATGGCGGCCGCGATCGGCGCGGACATGCCGGTGACCGAGCCGATCGGCAGCATGGTGGTGGACATCGGTGGCGGCACGACGGAAGTGGCCGTGCTGTCGCTCCGTGGACTTGCCTATACCACCAGCGTGCGCGTGGGCGGGGACAAGATGGACGAGGCCATCGTCAGCTATGTCCGTCGGAACCACAATCTCCTGATCGGCGAAGCGACGGCTGAGCGAATCAAGCAGGAGGTCGGCATCGCAAAGCCGCCGGTCGATGGCGTGGGCGTCACCATCCACATCAAGGGCCGTGATCTTGTGAACGGCGTGCCCAAGGAAATCCAGATCAACCAGGGCCAGATCGCCGAGGCGCTGAGCGAACCGGTCGCCACCATCGTGGAAGGCGTGCGCGTGGCACTGGAAAACACGGCGCCTGAGCTCGCGGCCGACATCGTCGATCAGGGCATCGTGCTGACCGGCGGCGGCGCACTGCTTCAGGGGCTGGACGAGGTGCTTCGCGATGAGACGGGCCTTCCCGTCACTGTTGCCGAGGAGCCGCTCACCTGTGTGGCCTTGGGGACTGGCCGTGCGCTGGAGGATCCCATGTATCGCGGCGTGCTTCAGAACGGCTGATCGAAGAAGGGCTTAGCGCATGGCGGCGTCGCAGGACCGGCGCCCGGGATTCTCGCGGCGGGCGCAATATTCGCTCTTTCTGAGCTACATCCTGGCCGTCGCGGGGGCGCTGGTCGGGGTGGTGCTGCTCGTTCTGTCGCAATTCAATCCGCCCGCCTTTGCAGCCCTTCGTTCAACAGCGACGGAGATGACCGCGCCAGTCTCCTCTGGCATTTCTGCGGTGGTCCGCACCGTCGCGGCCGTGCCCCAGACCATTTCGACCTATTTTCGCGTCCATAACGAAAATGCTGCCCTGCGCGCTGAGGTGGCCCGCACGCATGAGGCATTGCTGCAGGCCCGCATCATCGTTCAGGACAATCGCCGCCTTCGAGGATTGCTCAAGCTCCGCGACGTGACCGACAATGCTGTTGTAACAGCCAGGATTGTCAGTTCGAGCGCAACCAGCACGCGCCGGTTCGGCATATTGAACGCTGGTCGATGGCAAGGCGTTCGCCCGGGCATGCCGGCCCGCGGCCCCGATGGGCTGATCGGGCGCGTTGTCGAGACGGGGCCGAACACCGCGCGCATCCTGCTCACAAGTGATCCCGAAAGTGTCGTTCCGGTCAGGCGGATCGGAGACGGGCTGCCCGCGCTTGCCGCGGGTCGTGGCGACGGGTTGATCGACATCCGCTCGGTAGGAACGACCAACGCGCGTTTGCAGCCGGGCGATCGTTTCGTGACCTCCGGTACCGGTGGCCTTTACCGACCAGGGGTGCTTGTGGCGCGCGTGCTGAAGCCCGGCTCGGACAGCGCATTGGCCGCGCCCTTCGCGCATCCGGACACGTTCGACTTCGTGATCGTGAGCGCACCATTTTTGCCGCCACCGCCGCCCGCAGTCGTGCCGCCGTCCGTTCCCGGCACTCCGGCTCCGGCGCCTGCATCTGTTCCGGCATCTGTCGCAGGGGCCCGGCAGTGACAGGCGCCTCAACGCCGTTCGAAACGCCGCTTCCCCGATCGCGCGCACGCGCGCTGCCCTGGGCAACTGTCATGGCGGGTTCGCTGGTGACGATCTTCCCCGTCGCAGCGAGTTTGCCCTTGATGCCGCCGTGCGGCTTGCTGATGCTTCTAGCCTGGCGTCTGCTCGCACCATTGGCGCTGCGCCGCTGGGCACCGGCATTGCTCGGCTTGTTCGACGATTGCCTTAGCGGGCAGCCCATGGGTAGCGCCACGCTGCTATGGACACTATCCTTCTTCCTCATCGATCTGTTTGATCAACGTACCATTTTTCGTGCGTTCGCTCAGGACTGGTTGATTGCCGCGACCGCCATCGCGCTGTGCCTAGTGGGAGGGCGCCTGCTCGCAACCCCTCTCGGCGGTCACGTGGATTCCGTGCTAGTTGCGCAAATCGCAGTGTCCATTCTTCTCTTCCCCTTTGCCGCCCGCATTGTTGCGTGGGTCGATCGTCGGCGCGTTGTTGAATGAACCGACCGCCGCGGATCGCAACTGAGGCCCAGCAGGGGTACACCTTCTCGCGCCGCGCATGGCTTCTGGGTGCGGCACAGATCGGCGTCGGCACGGTGCTGGCCGGGCGCATGGGTTGGCTCGCTATAGCTGAGAACGAGCGTTACAATCTCCTGAGCGAGAGCAACCGCGTCAACATGACGTTGATCCCTCCCCGCCGCGGCTGGCTGGTTGATCGTCATGGGCATGCGATTGCGGATAACCGGACGGACTTTCGTGTTGATCTCATCCCCGATCGCATCGTGGATGAGGAGCGCACGCTCGCCGCGCTGCGGGATCTTCTTGCGTTGTCCGAAGAAGATATGCTGCGCGTCAGGGCTGACCTGAAGCAGGCAGCGGGTTTTCAGCCGGTGAAGGTGGCGGAAAACGTCGGGTGGGAGCGGTTCGCGGCGGTTCAGGTGCGACAGCCGGAGCTCCCCGGGGTCGCGCCGACGCGGGGCTTCGCGCGCCACTATCCAGCCGGTGCTGCCGTTGCCCATCTCACTGGCTATGTCGGCAGCGCGAGCGCGGAACAATATAAGGAAACCAAGAACCCCCTCCTCGTCACCCCCGGTTTTAAATTGGGCAAGGACGGCCTTGAAAAGACGTTGGAAACGGAGCTGAGGGGAAAGCCTGGGGCGAAGCGGATCGAGGTAACCGCACGGGGCAAGCTTGTCGCCGAACTGGAGACGCGGCCCGACGTACCCGGAGCGACCCAACGCCTGACGATCGATGCGGGCTTGCAGGAATATGCCGCGCGGCGCCTCGGAACCAACTCGGGTTCGGCCGTGGTGTTCGACTGTCTGACCGGCGAGATGCTGTGCATGGTATCAATGCCGGCATACGATCCCAACAGCTTTTCCGACGGTATCAGCCATCTTGAGTGGAAGATGCTATCCGCCGACGATCACGTGCCGCTGATGAACAAGGTCACGCAGGGTCTTTACCCGCCCGGTTCGACCGTCAAGCCGATGAACGGGCTTGCGCTGCTAGAGGCTGGAGTCGATCCCGACGAGCGGGTGTTCTGCGGCGGCGCACTTCGCGTGGGCAGCGGCGTGTTCCATTGTCACAAGCGCCGAGGCCATGGCGCAATCGACCTTCGCGGTGCCATTGCACAAAGTTGCGATATCTACTTCTACGAGATGGTCCGCCGGCTCGGATATGACCGGGTCGCGCCGGTCGCCAAGGCCGTCGGGCTGGGCGAGAAATATGATCTGCCCTTCGCCACGCAGCGTTACGGCACGGTGCCGGACAGCGCATGGAAAGAGCGGAAATACAACTCCAAGTGGACGGTCGCAGACTCGCTCAATGCCTCGATCGGCCAAGGCTATGTGCTTGCCAACCCGATGCAGTTGGCCGTCATGGCGATGCGCATCGGGTCTGGCCGGATGCTCCAGCCCAGCCTGCTGATGGACAAGGTGGCGCGCAACGCTCCAGCCCTTCCATTCAGCGCGGATAACCTGCGCATCGTTCGCGAAGGCATGTGGCAGGTCGTAAACGGTGGCGGGACCGGCGGCGCATCGCGTCTGTATCTGCCCGGTATCGATCTGGCGGCGAAAACCGGCACAGCCCAGGTGCGCCGCATTACGATGGCGGAGCGGCGCTCCGGCGTGCTTAGCAATGCGCAACTGCCGTTCAAGCTGCGCGACCACGCGCTGTTCATCTGCTTCGCGCCCGCCGATAACCCGCGCTATGCGGCCGGAATCGTGCTTGAACATAACGGCCACACCATCCGCAACCTGGATACGCCGATGATCGGGCGGGACATCATGACCTATCTCTTCGACCGGGAGAAAGCGCTCAAGGCGCTAGCGGCGGTTGAGCCAACCTGGGGCGGCGACATTCGGACGCGGATGGCCGCGCAGGAGGCGGCCTATCGCGCCACCGCAGCCACGCCGCCGCCCGCACAGGCAGCTGCCACCGAAACCAATGTCCCCGCCCCCACACGGGCGCCTGCGGTGGAACAGGCGACCGACGCCTCCAACGCGGCACAGGAAGCCACGGTCAGCGATATCGCCAATGGCGCCGGCCCCGCGAGCGTCGGCACCACCGAGCCATCGGAGCCCCAGTGATCGGCCCCTCGATCGTTCCCGCCCCCGTCGCCCGCCTGCCCTGGCGGATGCTGATCCTCGTCATCGCCATCGCGAGCTTCGGCCTGGTGGTGCTGTATTCGGCGGCGGGCGGCAGCATCAGGCCATGGGCGTTGTCGCAGGGTGTCCGATTTGGCGTTTTCCTGTTTGGCGCGCTCATCATAGCGCGCGTGCCGGAAGAGGTCTGGCGGCAAGCCGCGCTGCCCGGCTACGCGCTCATTGTCATCCTGTTGTTCGCGGTTGAGTTGCTGGGGGCGGTGCGCGGCGGCAGTCAGAGATGGCTCGACTTCGGCTTTATTCGCCTGCAACCCTCCGAGTTGATGAAGCCGGCCATCGTGTTGGCATGTGCCCGTTTCTACGAAATGCTTCCGCCGAACGAGACGCGTCGGCTCGGCGGCATCTGGCCACCTGCATTGCTCATCGGCCTGCCGGCCGCCCTTGTCATGCTCCAGCCGGACCTTGGCACCGCCCTGATGATCACCGCCGGTGGTATCACCGTCATGTTCCTGGCCGGTGTGCCATTGCGCCTGTTTGTGGGCGGCGCGCTGGCGCTCGCAGTTGCGGCGCCCCTGGCGGTAAACTTCCTTTTGCACGATTATCAGCGCAACCGCGTGCTGATCTTCATGGATCCAGAAAGCGATCCGCTCGGCACCGGCTATCATATCAGCCAGTCCAAGATCGCCATCGGCTCGGGCGGGATCACCGGCAAGGGCTTCCTAAACGGTACGCAAAGCCACCTCGACTATCTTCCGGAAGGCCATACCGACTTCGTATTTGCCACCATGGCGGAGGAATGGGGTTTACTGGGCGGCCTTTTCATCATCTTCGCTTATTTGATGGTGATCCGCTGGGGCGTGAATGTGGGCGTTCAGGCGCAGAGCCGTTTCGCCAAGCTGACCGCCGCTGGGCTGGCCACTACCATCTTCTTCTACGTGGCCATCAACCTGGCGATGGTCATGGGCCTCGCGCCTGTCGTCGGCATTCCCCTGCCGCTCGTCAGCTTCGGCGGCTCGGCGCAAATGACCGTCTTCCTGTGCCTGGGCATTCTCATGTCCATCGATCGCAGCAATCGCCGGGAAAAAAATTGGTGATTTCGCGAAAAAGGGTTTGCGCTGCACAAAACCGATGCTAATGGCGCGCCTCCCGATCGGGGCACACGCCCAACACGATCACGGACGCATAGCTCAGTTGGTAGAGCAGCTGACTCTTAATCAGCGGGTCCTTGGTTCGAGCCCAAGTGCGTCCACCACCTTTTTCTAGCAATTGCAGGCGCTTAGCCACCCCTCGCGGGGCCTCGGCCTGTGGCTATGGGCACGCTCATAAATCGGTCGTAAGTGCCAGCCAGGGGCGGCACCCGAGGCGCTGTTAGAACTGCCAGCCCTCGCGTTCCATGAAGGCCTCCAGCGAGAGGCAGTCGATGCCGAAGTGGTCGCAGATGTTCGGGATCTTCGCCCCGTTCTCCTTGAACTGCTCCATGGTGACCACGCACCGGCCCTCGGTCGCTGCCTTGGCGATCACGAATGGGTCTGCGTTACGGCCGCCCTTCAGCAGCTTCCGCTGCTCGATGTTCTGCTGAAAGTGGACGACCCCGTATATCTGCCCGACGAATGCGCCCTCGGCGGCACCGGGGATGTGGAAGAACTCCTCGCGCTCGCCTGCCCAGCCACGCAGGGTGTCGACCGGCCCATCGACGCACTCACGGCGCACCTCCCGCGTGGAGATGATGCGCCCGTCCGCGACCAGCCCGTCGAAGCGGTCCCACAGGGTGGGAAAGCGGCGTCGATAGTAGTTCTTGAACAGCGTCGAGAGGGGCGAGGTGTCGAAGACGTACATCAAGCAGCCCCCCGGCTGAAATACTCCTCAAGGGCGCCGACGTGGCGCGGCTTCGTGTCGAGGAAGTCCGCCAGCTGCCCTTCGTCGATTCGGTTCTGGTGGTACTGCGACAGCGCCAGGGCAACGTACTCCCGCCCGAGATACGCTAGCTTTGTCCAGTACGGGTTGCCCCCCGGCGTGCGCTCGACCTGACGCTGCGCATTCCACCGTTCGACCGCTCGGTCGTACTGGTTTTGGGCGATCCTCCCGTGGTCGAGCAGGCGGCGGAAGATGACCTCTCTGCTGACGTGAAACTGGGCGGCGAGGGCCTCCGCGGTCGCCTCGGTCGCCTGCCTACCCGCCATCGCGCGCTGGAACGCGTCCTCTGGCATGAGGAGGTGCGCAGCAAAGCTGTTGCAGATCACCTCAATCTGCCGAGCATCACCAGCAAGGCGCTCGACGTAGCGGTCCCGAACCTTGTCTATGCCGCTGGTGTGGAAGACGAGGTGCGCCAACTCGTGGAAGTAGGTGAAAATCTGCCGCGTCTTGGTCGAACTGTTGTTCGCGTAGATGATCGGGAACTCGTCGTCGTAGAGGCAGAACCCGGAGAAGTCGTCCGCTCGGAACGCGTCTTTGAAGACGAACACGCCCACGTTGAGCAGCGCGGTCCGCCACTCCTTGAGCGCCGCGTCGTCACCACGCCAAGCCTGTTGCTGCTCCACGGACACGCCGATGTAGTCCCGTACCGTCGCGGCCATCTCGGCAATGTCCACGTCGGGCGCGAAGCGCAGGTCCCGCGTAATCATACGGTCGGCCGGGTTCCGTCCTTGGGTGAGCTCCGCCAAGTTGATCTGCATGGCCTTCGCCTTGCGCATCAACATGCGGACACGGCTCGGCAGGCGCTCCAGCTCAGCCTCTGGCAGCGTGCGGAAGGTCTCGTTGATGGAGGGCACGTCAGGTGGATCGGGGAAGAAGAATACCGCAATCGGCACCTTGAGGGTGTCCGACAGCTGCTCCAGCTGCGGGTACGTCGGGGCGGACGCACCCGCCTCCCAGTCAGCTATGCGCTTGAACTTCTGTGCGGCCTCGTCACGGCTCAGCCCCGCCCGCTGGCGTGCCCACACGAGGAGGGCTGGGTTGATGGGAATCTGCTCGGCCATTGCGCCGGAGGTTATAACCGAGGGTGGCGTTCTTCCTATGGCAAAGATTGCACCTCTTACTCGACACTTACACGTGGTCAGCAGGACGACGTTCCGCCTAGTGAGATCAGCGATTTAGCGCAGCCTGCCGCCTGATTAGATGTTCGACGGTCGCGAGGTCGTGTACACGATGGGCATGACCGACACGGAAAGCCTGCGGGCAAAGATCACCGAGATCAAAACGCGCTTCGACGCCGATCCTGACGCGTTTCTCGCCTCTACGACCAACCTGCGTGACGCCGATTTTGCGCTGATGGGAAAGTTGATCCAGCTATACTGCTACGCCGACCTCAACGCGCGCCGCATCATCGATGCCTTGCGACATGCGGCACACGGACCTGGCGCACGCAACGCGTCCCGCCTCCAGGACGCTCAGGTATTTCCCAAGCTACGGGAAATCGTGGCTGAGCTGTGGGAGTCGAACTTGAAGGAGGGAGTCCTCAAGGCCGCGGACACGGTGGAGATGCACCGCCTTCACCGGCACAACTTTGCCCATTGGGCCGCGCGCCGCGTGGGCAGCGAGGAGGCCCTCGTGCTCTTCACGAAGAACGCGCGCGAGGCCGAGCGACGCGACGGTGACCCACAAGACCCTGATCAGCTCAAGTACGGGATTGTACCGCTCGACGGCTTTGCTGAGGAGCTGGTCAAGTTGGAAGGCCACGCCGATTACCTCGCGCAGTCCGCCGCTCACGTGGAACGCCATCTCACCGAGTTCACCGAGCGATTCGCTGAGATGAAGAAGTAGGCCCTTCCAGTTTCAGATCGCCTCCTTGCACGGGTCGCACATGCGCACCCGTGCCACGTCGGCGGAGAAGTACGGGCGGCGGCAGCGCAGGCACGACCTCCAGCCCACGTGCCTGACCACGCGCGGCGGGTGCCGGTCAGTGTCCAGCACCGGCTCGCGCCGGGTGCCACCGTCCCAGGGCCACTGCCGCGGCTCCACGAAACCCAGGCCGTCCACGCCCCGCGTCCGCCGCTCCGGCGTGCTGGGCGCTGCCACCGGCTGCCGGGGCGCGGACACCCCGCTGCGTTCGCGCCACAGCGCCAGCCACTCGGGCACGGGGGCGTGCGTGGTCACCGCCACAGGTCCCAGCACCGGTCGGTGTGCCAGCGGACGATGATCGTGATAAGGTGCTCGCCGTCCAGTCGGTCGAGCGTTCCCGCGTCCATCATGGCCCGCCACGCAGCCGCCATGTTCTCCAGCGAGCCGTAGTCTCGCTCGAACGGCGACAGCGCCGGGGCGTCGGTGCGCTCCAGCCGCCCGACCCGCGCCAACATGGAGCGGACGCGCGCCACGTCAGTCGGTGACCACGCGGGGGTCGCTGCGGGCCGGTGCCTGGGCGGCAGCCTCGGCCTTCGCGCGCTCCGCGGCGCGGTCGCGCTCGAACAGCGACCGAACCGGAGGCTTGGGGTCCAGCAGGCTCCCGACGTGCGCTAAGAGGGGGCGTACCCGGCGCACCATCCTAGGCCCTGACCACGCCCATGTCGGTCAGCAGCGTCAGGGCGTCCGCCCGTGCGTCGTGGTCACCGGAGCCGCGCACCACGTCCGTGAGCGTGTCGCGGATTAGCCGCAGGTCCGCCGAGTCCATCGGCTGCGGGTGGTCGGGCACCGTGATCCCGAGCATGACGCGCGCCTCTGTGCCGGTGAGCGGCAGCACCTTGACCTGGCACGGGTGGTCGCGGTGGAAGGCGCGCGCTCGCGCCAGGGCGGCGTCGTAGTCGGTGATCGGGTCCAGCGCCGCCCGCTTCCCGTCCACCAGGGTGACCACCATGAGATCAAGCCGACCTGGGGCCACCGTCGTGCAGCGGTGGCGCGGCTCCCAGGATGCGTAGGTCATGCTCGCCTCTCCTGCTCCAGCGCGGATAGGCGCGCCTCCAGCTCCTCGGTCGCGCGGATGGACGCGAGCGCCCCGACTGCTTCGATGATCTGGCGGCCCACGTCCGGGGCGACGACGCCGCCCGCGATGGCCGCGAGCACCTGCTCGACCTGCGTGGCGACCGGGGCCGTGGGGTCGAAGTCGAACTGGACCTTCTCGGCCTGGGATCGCAGCGCGGGCAGCACGCGGGCCAGGATCAGGGAGGCCGCGCCGACCTCCCCCTCCAGCGCCTTCTCGACCAGGGCCGACACGATGGACTCCGCGTCTGCGAGCATCCGCTGGGCGATCTTGGCCCGCTTGTCCACGATGCCCCGCGGACGGCCAGCCGGGTTCGGGCTGCGCATGCCCGGCGTCCAGGCGCGGCTGGCGGGCTTGGGCACTGCCGGGGGCTGCGGCGCGGACTGCGGCTGGACGGGCAGCGACACCGCCGCCTGGGCACCGCCCAGCCAGGGCGGCGGGTAGTAGGTCTGTGCCTCGCTCACTGTGCTGGCTCCCCTGTTCAGATCAGTTCTGGATCAGTCCGACCGTGAGCGCCTTGTCGGCACGGGCCTTCGCCTGGCGCAGCGCCTGGACCTCGTGCGGCTTCGCACCCACTGCGGACTCAAGCGCGGTGAACATCATCCCGCCGCGGTTGCCGAGCAGCTTGAGGGCGCCCTGCATGACCGCCAGCTTAGCGGCCTCCTCCGGGGCGGCCTGCTCGTGGTACTTGCGCAGGAGCGCCGCGTGCCCTTCGGGCGTCAGCCCGCACAGGTACGACGGACCGGCCAGTGCGGCCTCAGCGGTCACCAAGTCGCCGCGCGTGATGGCGTTGAACACGAAGCCGGGGCGGTCGGACTCCGGCATCGCCCGGATGTAGGCGCGTATCTCCGCGGCGATGGGGTGGGCCGCACGCGCGTTGACGGGCGCGTTCAGCTTCTCCTCGATCTGCGCGATGCCCTTGGACAGGTTCGCCATCTGGGTGTCGAAAAGGGCCGCGACCTTCTTGAACACACGCTGAGCCATGTCGTCCACCTTGATGGTGCGACCGGCCTCGGTCATCGACAGGTCGCGCTTCACAGCCTCGCCTGCGTCGAACACGGCGGCGACGCCGGTGTAAGCCTCCTTGAGAGCGCGCTCTGCCCCCGCGACGTACCCCTTGGTGGCGTCGTCGTAGCCGGGGAGATTGGTCACGTTGGCGGGATGGAGGCTGGGCGTGACGCGGTTGTCGAGCTTGATGGACATGGGGGGCTCCCTGATTGAACCCGCTTACGGTACGCTGACCGCCTACTGTTGTCTCGCTGTTTCCCGTTGCATCACAATGACTTAGCATCGAGCACCCGCTGATTGGGTATCAGTCCGCGGGCACGCTGCTGCCGGTGACCACAGGAGTCGAGCGCGTCCGCCGGTGCGACCGTCGCGGGTAGTCGCGGGTCGTCGCAGGCGGTCGCGACGGCAAAAACCGCAGTTTGCCGCGGGCTGCGGTGCTATCGTCGCAATCGTAGCGGGTTTTGGCTGCCGGCCCCTGCCAACGGGTTGCGGCGGGGTAAAAGGAGGAGGAGTACCTGTTCTATGGCTTGGACAGCGACGCTACTTTCGCGACCGCGGGCGCACGCACCCCAGCCGCGACCGCGACGATTGCGACGATTGCGGGAAAACCGCGGAAATGCGCGCTTTCTGCCCGCGACGATCGTCGCAAAAGGCGCCGCGCGGGTTGCGACGATCCGCGACGATAGCGCCCTCATTGGTTGTGCTCGCGTAAGACCTCTGCGCGCAGGGTGATGTCCAGGCCCTTGCTGCCGTGCCGCCGCGTCACCAACACCCTGTGGTGATCTTGCAGCAGCTCCAGGGCGTCGTCTAACCGTTTCGACTTGGCCTCGCGCAGCCTATTCGGCCCCTTCCGCCGCACCTCGTTGACGGCGACGACGGGGCTGCTCCCCGCCTTGCAGCGTGTGGTCACCTCCCGCACCAGCCACTCTTCAAGCAACTGGGCGTCCGCCACCTCGGGTGCGGCGTCCGCGCTGCGGGCGAAACTGACAGCCTCATCGAGGTACCATGTCATCAGCGCGCACGCCCCGATCATGCTGTCTCGGCTTATCGAGGTAGCCGGATTGCCCGCGAACACGTGGAAGCAGCACGCGAGGCGCGCGGCGTTGTCGGCGGCCTTGCTCGCCACGTCCTTGATGCCTGAGTACGCCTCGTCGGGAAGGAGCTGCTCCTCCACCTCGTCATGAAAGTTCACCCATAGCCGCTGCGCGTCCGCGTCGAAGCTGAGGTAATCCGGCGCGAGCAGGCCGTAGTCATCGAAGACGGCATCGACCGCGAGCAGCGTGGTCAT
Organism: Sphingomonas sp. CCH5-D11; assembly: GCF_001557395.1. NCBI lineage: Bacteria > Pseudomonadati > Pseudomonadota > Alphaproteobacteria > Sphingomonadales > Sphingomonadaceae > Sphingomonas > Sphingomonas sp. CCH5-D11. The sequence continues at coordinate 12,181 of NZ_LSKH01000355.1, forward strand.
CCGGTTGCAGAAGGCGGCATGGGCGGGCTGGTGGTCAGGCGCCTTCACGTACAGGCGCGAGCCCTGGGTCGACTCCGGGCGGCTGAACAGGAAGCGGGCAAAGTAGCCGATTCCCTTCGCAAGCCCGCCGGTCTTCTGGACGAAGGCGTCCAGCACCGCGGGTTGCACCTGCAAGCCCATCGTGACGCGCATTCCTTCGACGTGCATCTCGCCGGTACCGACGCGGCCCCGTTGGATCGACCCACCGTCCCACATCTTGTTAGCCTGGGCGAGATTGCTCATAACCGCATCGGACTTCATGCCATGCGATCCGAAGATGGTTCCCGCCTCGGCGCTGATGATCGAGGCCACCGGATAGTGCTCCAAGGCCATCGCCAGTGCCTCCGGGGTGTCGTCCTCGCGCAAGACGCGGACCTGCCTTGGCTCCTCCGGTTTAGCCAACTGGTGCGCCAGACGAGGGTCGAACTCGGTCCCTAGCTGCGTGGTGAGAAACCCGGCCTGTATGTTGCGCTGAAGCTCCTCGCCTTGCCGCTCCCAGTCCTCAAGGTCGGCCTCATACTTCGCGCGGCGCTCGCGGTGGAGCTTGCGTTGCTGGGCCTCCCAATCGCGGATCGGGCCGGTGAACAGCTTGTCGACGGTGGACTTGCGCTCGCCGCTCTCCGCCACCGTGAGCAGGTAAAGCGTGGCGGGACCTGACAACGCGGCATCCCGACGCACGCTGTGTCGGGTCTGTACAGCCGTTGAGACGGCGGCCAAGGCGCTGGCAGCGACCAGGGCGACCGGCGATTGGACGAACCCCGCCACCTCCCGCACGGCGTCACGTATCAGCGGCGGCAGCGCGTCCACGGGATAGGGCGCTGCGACGTGCGCCTGAAACAAGGGGCGCGGCCTGGGCAGCTGCTGCTCGGTGGGCGCGTCGTCCGTGAAGAACTCTGAGGACTTAAGCATGGCGCGCCCCTCCCCGGCAGGAGGCACGACGCGGGGTCGGTTGCGGCTCTGCGCCGCAGGATGGTATGGTGTCCATGGCTTCGTGGGCCTCTGATGAAGCGGCGGGGTGTGGCTGGCGTCCACTCCGCCGCTTTTCTGTTGGGGTCTTCCGGTCGTCTTCCGACGCGGATGGGGCGCGCGCGATCAGCCGCTGGATCAGCGACTTACGGCGGCGGGCCGCCTGACTGCTGATCCGGCGTTCGCCTGGGCGGCGGGGCTGTACGCGCTGGTGCTGCTGAACTTGCGGGCGTCGCGCCACGCGATCACGTCAGCTTGGTCGTAGGCCACGCCCGACTGCGGCGAGTCCCCGAGCTTGATGAAAGCGGGTCCGCGTCCCTTGTGGCGCCAGAGCTTCAGCGTGTTACGTGAGATGCCGAGCAAGGCGGCGGTCTGCACCGTGTCGAGCAGACGCATCTGTGGTGAACTGGTCATCGGTTTCGAGGCCTCCATCTGAAAGGGGCCTCGACAATTCCGCCGAGGTATTCACCCGCGACCGGCCTATCCCGATGGCTTACTCAGCGCGCCAACGGCGAGCCGAAACGGGCGTCGCGGCGACTTGCCGCTGGTGACACCAAGCGGTGTCGCAAGTTTTGTAGGTTATCGCTTTTGCATCTAGCAAGCACTTATTTTCGTTGGATTTTGAGGGGGCGTCCACGCCCGAAAACGCTGCTCCGCTACCCTGGTAGCTATAGGACCGCGAAAGCGTTGGACGCCCCCTTCCCGGGCGATTTTGCTACGCCCGGAGCGCCACCACGTTGGCACCGCTGGCCTGCGCCGCAGCGACCCGGCCCTGCTGCTCGATCCAGTCGCCGATCTTCTGCACGTCTGGTTGCAGCCAACCGAGGTTCGTCAGGTCCAGGTAGTTGCGCGCGGTCACGTCCTCCTGGGCGGGCTTGTGGCCGGTCAAGAGGTCCGTGGCGAACTTCTCCAAACGGCACTCGCGCATCGCGTAGTTCGTGAAGGAGCGGCGCAGGTCGTGCAGGCTGAGGTGCCGACCGGCCACCTCGCTCACCGTCTCCATCGCACTCCGTGCGTCCATGATCCTGCCCGCCTTTGACCAACTCGGAAACACGTAGGGGCTGCGCTCCGTGGAGGTGTTCGCGGCCAGCTCGTCCGCCCGCGCCATGCGGTCGCGGAGCAGCGCCGCGGCCTGCGACGACAGCGGCAGCGTGATCGGCTCACCACGCTTGCGCTGGTCCAGGTGCCAGGAGCACTCGGCGGGGTCGTCGGACAGGTGCACGCGATCCCAGGTCAGCGCCGCGCCCTCGTCGCGCCGCGCGCCTGTCAGCAGGAGGAAGATGGTCAGGTCGATCCCAGCGAGCGCGTCCCGGCTGCGCGGGTTCTCGCGCGCCTCGTGCAGCGTGTTCCACACCGCGCCGACCTTACCACGCTCCACGTAGCGCTCGGTTCTGCTCCCCAGCTTGGCCCAGTGGTGCTTGAGCGCGCCGACCGGGTTGTGCGTGATCAGGGAGGTGCCATCGCCGCGGCGGTACTCGTCCATTGCGAAGTTGAACAGGATGCGCAGCGTGACCATCGCGGCGTTCGCGCTGGCGGGCGCGGCCCGCTTGCCGTCCAGCCCGCCCGCCATCATCTCCGCGTGGCGATCCCGCACCATGTCGCGCGTGATGCTGGCGATCGGCTTGTCCCGCCAGGACGCGAACACCTGCTCGACGTGGCGACGGTACTCCGCGGCGGTCGAGGCGCGCAGCTTGCCGGGGCGGCCCACGTAGGCGTCGAGCACCGTCTGGAGGGTGACCTGGGTCGCCTTCTGCTCGCGCGCCACCTCGCGCGGGTCGATGCCCTGCTCGAACTGGTGGCGGTACTCGTCGGCCTTGCGCCGCGCCTCGTCCACGGTCCAGGCCCCGTAGCTGCCGATGGTGACCCGCACGTCGGTATTCGTGCCACGCACGCGGCCCTGGGCGATGAACTTCGCCAGCCCGGTGGGCGTGACGCGCAGGCCGAAGCCCTTGGCGTCCTTGTCCCAGTAGAGCACGTCCGACTTGCTGCCCGGCTTGGCCACGCGGTCGATGTTAGTCTTGGTCAGCTTGAGCTGCGGCATGGTAGGCGCTCCGTAAGTTGCCCGTAAGTTGATGGGCAGAACTTACGATAACCTACGCCTTACGTCTCCGACCTCTTTTCCGAGTAATTTCAATGATTGGACTACTTACGAGCACCTGCGCTAACGTCCACTAACACTGGCTCATGCAAACTCTTAATCAGCGGGTCCTTGGTTCGAGCCCAAGTGCGTCCACCACTTTTCAAGTAGTTAGACGGTGAAGAGCGAGCGGTTAGCCGCCTGCTCTCCCGCCTCGATCGGGATCCTTTCTGAAAGCGCTGACCGACATGGTGGCCGAGCTCGCTATGTCTTGCTGAAATCTGCGGTTCCGGATCTGCAGGCCCGCACACTTCGTCAGCCAACCGGTTTAAGCCGTTCGAATGCGTTCGAGCGCCGCACGACGATCCCCCATTGACTTGCCTGTCGGCGCGCTCATACCTGTCAGCCAATTAGGTCAATCGACTTAGTTATCCGATCGCCCGCCCATGACGGCTGCCGACGGTAGGAGAGCGGGTATGGCATATGACATCATCATTGTAGGTGGTGGGATTGGGGGATCGGCACTTGCGACCGTAATGGCGCGTGCGGGTCGGTCCGTTCTCCTGCTCGAAAAGAGCCAGGTGTACGAAGACAAGGTTCGCGGCGAATGGATCGCGCCATGGGGCGTGACGGAGACAAGGCGCCTCGGCCTGTATGACACTTTGGTGAGTGCCGGGGGGCACCACCTCACCAGCCATGTCACTTATGATGAAACGCGCGATCCGGCCGAGGCCGAGGCACGCGCCTTGCCCCTTGGCATGTTTGCACCGGATGTTCCCGGCCCGCTATGCATCCGCCACCCGGTTCATTGCCAGGCTCTGTTCGATGCGGCGACCGCCGCAGGCGCTTTTGCCCTGCGCGGCGTGGACGTAAAGCAAGTCGAGATGGGCGATGCGCCGCGCGTCACTTACATCCATGACGGAGAGCAGTTCACGGCACACGCACCTCTTATCGTCGGTGCGGAAGGTAGGCAGTCCGTCGTTCGTCGCGCTGCGGGGCTGACCCTGCACCAGGACAAACCGCACCATTGGTTCGCCGGCCTGCTGGTCGATGGCGTCGAGGCTTGGGACGAGACGCGGCAAGCGATCGGCACGGAGGACGACTTCGCCTTTCTCGCCTTTCCGCAGGGCAACGGCCGGATGCGGGTATATGGCGGGTGGGATCTCGCAGCGAAGACCCGCTTTGTCGGCAAAGAGGGGCCGCAGCGCTTTCTGGAGGCCTTCCGCATGAAATCGGCCCCGCAAAATGCCGCCATCGCAGAAGGAACGCCTGCCAGTCCGCTGCTGGCCTATTACAACAATTGCAGCGCCGCGGATCAGCCCTATGCCACCGGCGCCGTACTGGTCGGCGACGCGGCTGGCTGGAACGATCCGATCCTGGGTCTGGGCTTGTCGATCACCTACCGTGACGTTCGCCTGGTCAGCGATATCCTTAAGGAAACGCCCGTCGGGCGCAGCCCTGACTTCCGCCCCTATGCGGAGGAACGTCAGGAGCGCATGCGCCGCCTCCGCATCGCCTCCGAGGTGCAGGCCAAGCTCGACATGGAGTTCGGCGAGGAGGCTCGTGCCCGCAGGCGCCGCTATCATGAGGCGAGCGCGGCCGATCCGATGCTTGGCCTGCATGGCGTCGCGACGCTCGCCGGCCCTGAGGCGGTGCCGCCGGAAATCTTCGAGCCAGCCCATGTCGCTCGTGTAGTGGGGGCCTGATCGATGGACATCGCGCGCTACAACGCTGACTGGCTGGCCGCCTGGACAGCCAAGGACGTCGATGCTCTGCTCGGGTTCTACGCTGTGGATTGCACCTATTTCGATCCGCAGACCGCAGCCGGCATCTCGGGTCACGAAGCGCTGCGCGGCTATCTGACCCAGTTGTTCGGCGCCACGCCCGCCATGACCTACACCCCAGACGAGACCTGGCCGATCCCGGGCGGCTTCTGCGGCCGCTGGTATTGCGATGTTGCTGGGGGCGGACGCTTGCGGGGCTTCGACATGGTTCTGCTGACGGGCGATCGGATCGCCCACAACGAGGTTTACGTCCACCAGCTTCCATCGAATTAGGGGAGGGATCGATGCAGTTCGATTTCAACGAACAACAAAATGAATTCCGACAGGAGGCCCGTCGCTTCCTTGCGGCCGAATGCTCCACGGATCGCGTGCGCAAGGCACTGGAGGGCGGCGGGTTCGATCGCTCGCTGTGGCAGGGGGTCGCTGAGATGGGATTTCTCGGCATTGCCATACCGGAGGAGCATGGCGGTCTCGGTCTCGGCTATCTGGAACTGTGCGCCGTTGCGGAGGAGTTCGGCCGAGCTCTTGCACCGCTGCCGATCCTCTCGTCCGTCTACCTCGCCGCAGAAGCGATCAAGTCGTTCGGCACGCCAGAACAGCAATCCGTATGGCTTCCAAAGATTGCCGCTGGCGCCGCGATCGGATGTCTCGCCAGCAGCGAGGGTGAACGCCTGACGGAGAAGGGCGTACGCGCCGCCTTTGCCAATGGCGCGATCACCGGCGCCAAGGCCCCTGTTCTAGATGGCGACATTGCGGATGTCGCGATTGTCTTGGCCAAGGAAGGCGACGGACTGAGCCTCGTTCTGGTGGACCTGTCACAGCAGGCCGTCACCCGCAAGGCGCTCGACACGATCGATCCGACCCGCGGACAGGCGGCGCTGACGTTCGACACTGCGGCTGCCGAGCGCCTCGGCGAGCGCGGCGAAGGCTGGGCCAACCTGCAGACATTGCTTGATCGTGCGGCAGTGCTGGTTGCGTTCGAGCAGATCGGCGGCGCCGATCGCGCCCTCGAGATGGGCCGCGACTATGCGCTGGAACGCATGGCGTTCGGGCGGCAGATCGGCAGCTTTCAGGCCATCAAGCACATGCTGGCCGACATGTACGTCTCGGCCACGCTCGCGCGTTCCAACGCTTATTACGGCGCCTGGGCGCTTTCTACGGGCGCCGCCGAGTTGCCGCGCGCGGCCGCGACGGCGCGGGTGTCCGCCACCAATGCGTTCCGCCACTGTGCCAAGAACAACATCCAGGTTCATGGCGGCATGGGCTTCACGTGGCAGATGGATTGCCACCTCTTTTACCGCCGCGCGAACCAGCTCGCGCTGGCTCTCGGCAGCCAGCCGGACTGGGAAGAGAAGCTGGTTACTCGCCTTGCCGCCGCCAACGAGCCGCTCGCGGCCTGATTTACGTCTGATGAGCCCCTCTTCCCCGCCGGGGTGGAACGGGATGGATTGAAGGATCTACGCTCATGAACTTTGACGACACACCTGAAGAAGCCGCCTTCCGCGCCGAAGCGCGTGCCTGGATCGACGCCAACGCGCCCAAGCACCTTCAGCCAATTCTTTCAGGATCTGGCCATGGCACGGCCGGCGACATCGCCGATTTCGACATGCTTGCCGAGAGCAAGGCGTGGCAGAAGAAGAAATACGATGCCGGTTGGGCATGCCTGCACTGGCCCAAGGAATATGGCGGGCGCGGCGCCACGCCGATGCAGCGCGTGATCTGGAACCAGGAAGAGGGCGTTTACGCCCAGCTTTCGTTCACCTTCATCATCGGCCAGGGCATGTGCGGCCCAACCGTCATGGCATGGGGCAGCGAAGAGGATAAGCAAGCACTGCTCCCTCCCCTCGCCGCCGGTGAAGATATCTGGTGCCAGATGTTCTCCGAACCATCGGCAGGTTCCGATCTTGCCGGCCTCCGCACCCGCGCGGTGAAGGACGGTGATGAATGGGTGATCAACGGATCCAAGATCTGGACCTCGGGCGCCCATATTTCGCAATATGGCATTCTGCTCACCCGCACGGATCCGAGCGTCGCGAAGCACAAGGGGCTGACCATGTTCTGGGTCGACATGCGTTCGCCCGGCATCGAGGTGCGACCCATTCTCCAGGCTCATGGTCAATCCGGCTTCAACGAGGTCTTCTTCACCGACCTACGTATCCCGGACAGCCAGCGCCTCGGGGCGGTCGGTCAGGGGTGGACGGTATCGCTCACCACGTTGATGAACGAACGCCTGTCGATCGGCTCGGGCATGTCTACGGGTTTCGAGACCCTACTCGACTATGCCGTTCGCGCTCCCGGCCGCGATGGCGGACGCTTGGTCGACGATCCCGCGATCCGATCCAAGCTCGCCGATTGGGCAACCAAGGCAAGCGGACTGAAATACACCTCGATGCGGGCGCTGACCGCCTTGTCGAAGGGGCAGGAACCGGGGCCGGAAAATTCCATCGGCAAGCTGGTCGCAGGCGCAACCAGCCAGGACATCGCGACCTTCGCGATTGACCTTCAGGGGGAAGCCGGCGTCCTGACCGATCCGGCACAGGCAGCCCATGCGGCTCGTTTTCAGGCGACCCTGATGCGCAGCCCCGCCACCCGGATCGAAGGGGGTACGGACGAGATTCTGCGCAACATCATCGCCGAACGGGTGCTTGGCCTTCCGGGCGATGTGCGCGTCGACAAGGACGTGCCGTTTGAGAAGATTCCGACGAGGGCATGAACAAGTGCGCCTGCGGTGGATCAGCTCTTCTGATCCGCCGCAGGCAGTTCGTGACCGTCCTCGGCGGTACGAACACGGTTGCTCTCGGCAGCGCGTCTGCCCCTCCCATGAGCAGAATCCGGTTGCACGTGCACCAGGCTCGCGCGCATCCGGTGGACCTATATGGGCCGAAGCAGCGCTTCGCTCGTTTAGAAGGCCCACTGATCTCAGAAAGAGCTTCGATGCGATTTGTACCAGCCCTCGCCCTGCTCCTTGCCACCGCCCCTGCCCAGGCGCAGGATCCCGCTAATGATCCCTCCTGCGCCAATGTACGGGTGGCGATCCCGGTGGAACTGACTGGTTGGAGCCAGCAGGCGCCTGTGGCGGCAGGTACGGAGGCTGGCGGCGGTGCCACTATCCGTCCCGGGCAGGCGGTCCTTGCCTCGCTGCATCCTGCGCAGCATTTGAAGCTGACCCCGGCTCCGGAAAAGGTTGGGCCGAACGGAGGCACGCTGACGCTGGTCGTGGCTGAGGCTGGTACCTATCGCGTCGCGGTTGGCCAACGCGCTTGGGTCGATCTTATCCGCGACGGCAAGGTGACGTCATCCTCGGCGCATGGCCATGGGCCAAAATGCACGGGCATCCGCAAGATGGTGGATTTCGTGCTGTCGCCGGGCAATTACACGCTCCAGCTTTCCGGCAGCGAGGCAGAAAGTGTGGCGGTACTCGCGGTGAAGATCGCGTGATGCGCGCAGCCCTGATCATCGGCCTGTTCTTCGCTCCGCCCGCGGCGGCGCAGACCACAGGCGCGCCGCCTTCAGTGGCTCAGGTTCCACCCCTTGCACCTCAGCCGGCGACCACCACACGCGTGACGCTGCAGACGCAGGCTGGGCCCATCGTGCTCGCTATCGAAACGGAAAAGGCGCCCGTGACGGCGGCGAATTTCCTGAAGTATGTTGACGGCAAAAGGCTGGACGGAACCGTCTTCTATCGAACGGTGAAGGTCCAGGACGAGCCCCGCTACGGCTTCATTCAGTTTGGCACGCAGAATGATCCAAAGCGCACGCTGCCGCCCATTCCGCATGAACCGACCAGCAAGACGGGGCTGAGCCATGTCGACGGGGCAATCTCCATGGCGATGGCGCAACCGGGGACCGCGCGTGGAGACTTCTTCATCATCGTCGGCAACACGCCGGCGATGGACGCTGATGGCGCCAATCCAGGCTACGCAGTGTTCGGCCGGGTGATCCAAGGGATGGATGTGGTGCACCGGATCATGGACATGCCGACGTCGCCAACCAAGGGAGAGGGAATCATGAAAGGTCAGATGCTGGAGCCAACCGTGCCGGTAAATGCCGCGCGTCGAACGGCCGTCGTCGTTGAAGGACCTGCCTCATGAGAGCGATGACCCTTACCGCACCAGGCGGTCTCGATCGGCTGCGCTTGACGGAGCAACCCGACCCTGGCGAACCAAAAGCCGGTGAAATCCGCGTCGCTCTTCACGCCACCTCGCTCAACTTTCACGACTATCTTGTCTGTTCCGGCAAGTCGCCGGCGGCAGACGGGCGCGTGCCAATGGCCGATGGCGCCGGCATCATTGAGGCGATCGGCGAAGGGGTCTCTGACTTTGCGGTGGGCGACCATGTTGTTTCCTGCTTCTTCCCCGATTGGCATGCCGGCCCCCCGCGCGTAGGCGATTTCAAGAGGGTGCCCGGCGACGGCATCGACGGTTTCGCGCGTGACACAGTGGTTCTGCCGGCAACCGCCTTCACCAAGGCCCCCAATGGCTGGAGTCACAAGGAAGCGGCCACCATCACCACGGCCGGGCTTACAGCCTGGCGAGCGCTGGTCGTGGATGCTGGGCTGAAGCCGGGAGATACAGTGCTCGCGCTCGGCACGGGAGGTGTCTCGATCTACGCGCTTCAGATTGCTCACGCGATGGGCGCTGAGGTGATCGTCACCTCTTCCTCGGATGAGAAGCTCGCACGCGCCAAGGAAATGGGTGCCGCCCATGTCATCAACTATCGCCGCGAGCAGAATTGGGGCCGGAAGGTACTGGAGATTACCCAGGGCCGCGGAGTGGATGTCGTTGTCGAAGTTGGTGGACCGGGAACGCTGGGGCAATCGTTGCAGGCCGTGCGCATCGGCGGCCATGTCGCGCTGATCGGAGTGCTGACCGGCGTGAGCGGCGATGTGCCGACTGCGCTGCTCATGGCCAAGCAGGCCCGACTGCAAGGCTTGATCG
>NZ_LSKH01000036.1:0-10488 GCF_001557395.1 Sphingomonas sp. CCH5-D11
GCGGAGACGACAATGCACTAACTATCAACCCGGACCACCCGGTGGGGGCTGCTCACCGCCTGCGCCTTGCTCGGCTACAGGTTCGCCCCCCGTATCCGCGATCTCCCTCAGAAAAGACTCTATGCCTTCACGCCCAACGCGACGCCGGCCAATGTGCGAGCGCTGGTCGGAGGTAAGATCAATGAACCGCTCATCGAGCGCAACTGGCCCGACATCCTGCGCATCATGGCGACGATCGCAGCGGGGATCGTCGCCCCCAGCCAGATTCTTCGCAAGCTCGCCTCTTACCCGCGCCAGAATGAGCTGGCCCTCGCATTGCGAGAGGTGGGCCGCATCGAGCGAACCCTGTTCATGATCGACTGGATTCTTGATGCCGGCCTCCAGCGCCAGGCTCAGATCGGCCTCAACAAGGGTGAGGCCCACCACGCCCTAAAGCGCGCCATCAGCTTCCACCGCCGAGGTGAAATCCGGGATCGATCCGGCGAAGGCCAGCACTATCGCATCGCCGGAATGAACCTGCTCGCCGCCATCATCATATTCTGGAACACCATGAAGCTCGGCGAGGTCGTCAATACCCGGGCCGCCAGCGGTACCCATATCGCGCCTGATCTACTCGCCCACGTCTCGCCGTTGGGATGGGAACACATCAATCTAACCGGGGAATATCGCTGGCCCAAATCCTTAGCGTAGGATTCCGCCCCCTCCCGCAAACGCCCCCTGGTCGCCTGGCTCGGGACGCTCGCGCCGCCTGCATCGGCGATGTGATGCGCTGCCGGGGAGCCCTCGCGGTCCCCGGCCCGCAAGGCGGTCGCGCCTGATGGATCAGTCGATCCTGCTCGACGAAACGGGGCGGATGCTGGCCGTGGCCGGCCTGATCTGCGTGGTGCTGCTCGTGCCGATGATGATCGTCGGGCTGATAATCAGCATCATCCAGGCGGCGACGTCGATTAGCGAACAGACGCTGAGCTTCGTGCCTAAGCTGATAGCGCTGGGGGTGTGCCTGGTCGTGTTCGGGAGCGCGGCGATCGAGCTGCTGACGAAGTTCACCGGCGAGCTGAGGTGGTGCCGGTTTTCTGGACAGGACGCTAAGCTAATCCCGACCTGATGGATTGGTACGGGAATGAAGACGACGAGGAAGCGCTACAGCGCGGATTTTAAGGCGAAGGTAGCGCTAGAGGCGATCCGGGGCGACCTGACGCTGGCGGAGTTGGCAGCCAAGCACGGCGTGCACCATACGATGATCGCATCGTGGAAACGCCAGGCCATTGACGGGATGACGAGCACGTTCTCGGGGGCTGGTGATGCTGCCAAGGCCGTCAGCGAGAGCGAGGTGGAAAAGCTGCACGCCAAGATCGGGCAACTGGTGGTGGAGCGGGATTTTTTAGCGAAAGCCTTCGGTCGATGAGCGTGGACCGGAGGCGGGCGATGGTCGAACCTGCTCACCATCGCCTGTCGATCTCGGCGCAATGCCGCCTGCTGCGGATCAGCCGCTCGTCCTATTACTACGCCCCGGTGCCGGAAACGGACGAGACGCTGGCGCTGATGACGGTGATCGACGAGACCTTCATGGAGTGCCCATGGTACGGCAGCCGCCAGATGGCGCGGCACCTTCGGCGCGCTGGCCATGAGGTCGGGCGGCGGCGGGTACGGCGCCTGATGGCGAAGATGGGTCTGTCGCCGATCTATCAGCGGCCACGCACCAGCGATCCGCACCCGCAGCACCGGGTCTATCCCTATCTGCTTCGAAAGCTGGCGATCGAGCGACCCAACCATGTATGGTGCGCCGACGTGACGTATATCCCCATGCGCCGCGGGTTCCTCTATCTGGTGGCGATCATGGACTGGGCAAGCCGGAGGGTCTTGGCCTGGCGATTGTCGAACACCATGGACGCCGGGTTCTGTGTTGCGGCGCTGGAGGAGGCGCTTACCCGGTTCGGCAAGCCGGAAATCTTCAACACTGACCAGGGCAGCCAGTTCACCAGCTTCGCCTTCACCAGCGTGCTGCGCGACGCCGAGGTCCGCATCAGCATGGATGGTCGGGGGCGTTGGATGGACAACGTCTTCATCGAGCGCCTCTGGCGCTCCCTGAAATACGAGTGCGTCTACCTCCATGCCTTCGAGACCGGATCGGAGTTGAAGGCTGGCCTTGGCCGGTGGATCACCTATTACAACACCAAGCGTCCGCACTCGGGCCTGGCCGGGCGAACCCCGTTCGAGGCCTATGGGCGGATCGGGCAATCAGATCATGGGGGGCATGCCCCCCATGATCTGATGATCAAGCAGGCGGCATGAACGACAACCGGGATTAGCTTAACTCAGCCGCCAAACTGTCCAAGAAGGCGGGACCACCTCAGATATAAGACGCTTTAAGCGCTATTACCCGAACTGCGCTGACCAAGCTGAGCGATCGATGGTTGAGTGCAGACCACCTTGCAGCTCCACGTCGAAACCAAAACAACCAGCGGCCGAACCGATAACCTATCCTGATGACCTGCAACGAATCGCGGATGGGGGTTGTTTAGTTCTTGGCGGCAGCCCGGCCATACCAATAGCTTCCCATCGTCAAGCTCGTGTGAGGAAGCGAGAAACGCAGGGGAGGGTAGGGTATGCCGAAAGTCGAACAGTACGTCGGCATGGTGGCGCTCGCGTGGGCGCTTTGCGCCCAAAGCGCATGGGCTCAAACCGTCGATCCGGACGAGGGCGCTCTTAAAGGTACAGAGGCGGCGACCGCTCCTCAAAGCGTCGAGCAAACGAGTGCCACTCAGGGGGATATCGTTGTCACCGGAACCCGCCGCGCGGACCTACGGGCTGCCGACGCCGCTCTGCCAATCGACATCATCTCAGGTGAGAGGCTCACCCGGCAAGGCAGCTCGGACATCAACGACGTGCTCCGCGCTGAGGTGCCCTCACTGAACATTCAGCGGTTTGTCAGCAACGACGGCGCAGTTTTCACCCGCCCGTTCTCGCTGCGCGGTCTGCCGCCCGACCAAACACTGGTCCTCGTCAACGGCAAGCGGTTCCACCGGGGCGCAACCGTCCAGTTTACAAACATTCCATACATTCGCGGGTCGCAGGGTCCCGATCTGAGCGCGATCCCCTCGATCGCCATCGGCCAGCTTGAGGTACTGCGCGATGGCGCCTCCGCCTTGTACGGTTCCGATGCGATCGCCGGCGTGCTGAACTTTCGTCTACGCACGGAGCGCGAAGGCGGAACTCTGATCGCGCGCTACGGTCAATTTTATGAAGGGGACGGCCGCGACTTCCTGGTCCAGGGCAATGTGGGTTTGCCGTTCACCGATGCCGGCTTCGTCAATATCAGCGGCGAGTATGTCAATAGCGATCCGACCTCCCGCGGTATTCAGCGGGCCGACGCGCAAGCTCTAATCAATGCCGGCGTGCAAGGCGTACCCGTTCCTGCGCAACGCTGGGGGAACCCGCAGGTGGAAGCGGCGAGGATGTTCGTCAACGCCGGCGTCGATCTGTCGGACTCGCTGAAATTCTATACATTCGGCAACTACAGTTGGAGCACCGGCGACACCGAGTTCTTTTACCGCAATCCAAACTCTAGCTTCATCGCCACCAGCGTTCCGCTTACCACTGCACCCGGCGGCGCTCGTTTCAGCTTTCGCGAACTGTATCCGGGCGGTTTCACTCCCACTTTTGGGGCCACTGTGACCGACGCATCCCTGGTCGGTGGCCTGAGGGGAGAAGCCAGTTTTGGACTTACCTACGACCTCAGCGCCTCATTCGGGCGTAACACGGCCAAGTATCGAATCTTCGACACCGTCAACCCGTCGCTCGGCCGAGCCTCTCCAACCGACTTTCGACCTGGCAAGCTCGAGCAGCGCGAGCTGAACTTCAACCTGGATCTCGCCTATCCTCTCGAACTCGGCCTTGCCGAACCGTTCACGCTCGCCGGCGGCGGCGAGTGGCGTCGCGAGACGTACGAGATCACGGCTGGCGACATTCCCTCTTACCAGATCGGACCATTCGCATCCGTCATCGACCCAGATACGGGACGGCGTACCGGCCTGCCGGTCGGCTCGAACGGCTTTCCGGGCTTCAGTCCCACCCAGGCTGGGGTTTTCTCACGAAGCAATTGGGCCGTCTATTCCTCATTGGAAGGCAATCTGACCAAAAGGCTTCAATTCGGGCTGGCCGGGCGCTTTGAGGATTTCACCGATTTCGGCAGCCGTTTTACCTGGAAGGTGAATGCGCGTGTCGATCTCATCGACGAGTTCGCCGTCAGAGGCTCGGTGAATACGGGATTTCGTGCGCCAACTCCTGGCCAGTCCAACTCCTCGCAAGTTCAGACGAATATCGACTCGGTAACGGGAGCGCCGCTTACGTCGGGCATTGTCGCTCCGAGCAACCCCGTCGCGCAGTTTTTTGGAGCGACCTCGCTGAGACCCGAACGCTCATTCAACATAGCAGGTGGCGTGGTCGTCACTCCCGCCCGCCGGGTCACGCTCACCGTGGATTATTTCAACATCAAGGTCGAAGACCGCATCGCGGTTTCCGGCAACTTCAACCTCTCCCAAGCGCAACGCGACCAGCTTGCCGCTCTCGGCATTCCCGGAGGAGAGTCTTTCCAGCAGGTGAGCTTTTTCACCAACTCCTTTGACAGTCGCACTCAAGGCGTCGACGCCGTGCTGACGGTAGGCTTTGACCTCCCCGGTGGGCAGGGCACCTTCGGCGTCAACGCGAACTACACGGATACCAAGGTCGTCCGAGCAACTCCGGTGATCGCCGCCGACCGCGAGCGGATACTGGAGCTGGAGCGCTTCATCCCGAGGTGGAAGGGTAACACGTCCTTCAATTATGAGGGTGAGCGCGTAAGCTTTCTTGCTCGGGCCAATTATTATGGAAAATGGACCGACTACGGGGCGATAGCTTCTGCTGACCAGACCGGCGGTGCCGAGATCCTCGTCGATCTTGAAGCGTCATATAAGCTGACCGAGATGTTCCGGGTCGCGGTCGGAGCCGAGAACGTCTTCGATAACTATCCGGACAAGGAGCGTCGCGCGTCCCAGATCGCCAACGGCATCCGCTATCTGCGGTTCGCGCCGACCGGCTTCAACGGCGGCTTTTGGTACGTGCGAGGTACGGCAAAATTCTAGTCGACCGCTCCGTCTGTGCTGCCCGAAACGAAGGCCGTCCGATGTTCCTCCAAGACGGCGATGAACGCCTTTGTCACCTGTGACATCGGCCTCAGACTCGACGTGAACAGCATGTACTCGAACAGCACTTCCGGCCTGAATGGCCGGACGATCAGCCCTCGCTCGACATAGTCGTGGGCCGTGATGGGATTTAAGATGGAGCAGCCGAGCCCCTGCAATACCAGAGCACAGATCGTCATGGCGTATTGCGTCTCGATGACCACTTCGCGCTGCACACCCGCGTCCTCGAAAACTCGGTCGATCCGATGACGGGTACGGTCCTCGAGCGCGAGCGAGATGAAGGGCTCGCCCTCCAGGTCGGGCGGCGTGATCACCGCCCTGTCCGTCAGCGGATGGCCGGTCGGCAGCACGCAGGCTCCTGCACATCGCAGGAACGTCTCCATGGCGACTCCAGGCATCTCGCGCGCCGGCGTTGCCAGACCGATATCGAACTGCCGGTTCGCGATCCATTGCCGCACCGTGGAGGAGCTTCGGGTCTGGAGTTGCACCGTCACGCCCGGATAACGGCTTCGAAAGGTGCGAATGACAGCGGGCAGGAAGCTGACGCCCAGCGCAGGCAAGGCTGCCACGCGCAGGGTCCCGGCGGAAGCGTTACGGATGTCGGCTGCGGCCTGTTTGAGTGCGGCGATTCCAGCGAAGTTGCGCTCCACTTCAACGAGAAACAGGTCGGCCTCGGGGGTGACCGCAAGCGCCACGCCCTTGGAGCGGGTGAAGAGCGGGAATCCGAGCTGATGCTCAAGATCGGCGAGGAGCTTGCTGACGGCCGGTTGGGATATGTGAAGCGCGACCGCCGCCTGCGTGACCGATCCCGACAGCATAACCGCGCGGAACGCTTCCAACTGACGCAAATTCATTCAGGGCGCTCCGCGGCTATTCCGTACGCTTATAGCCGGACCGCTCGGCTGGTTCGCAAGACATGACTTCGGCACGGTCCGCCCAGCTCCGATCAAAGCGCCCTCTGAAGTTAGAGACGCCAGTCAAACCAGCCTATCTATCGCCGCGGCAGCCTACACTCGGTATTGACCGCATAGACGGAACGGCATGCCCGCACCTTCCGGGTTCGACTATTCGGCTGCCTTCAAAAACCCTTGCAACATCGGACCTCTAAAAATGAACAACCTGACCGCGGGCGCTGGGAAAACGAGCGCCGAAGATGACCTTGTCTCCGACCTGACAGCGCTGATGCACTCGACCTCGCCTTCTGCTCAAGAGGCTGGCGTTCTGAACCCGCCCGTGCATCGGGCGACGACCATCGTCTACGATAACGTCGAGGCCTATATCGACCGGCATAGCCGTCTGTATGACGGGGTGACCTACGGCCTGTATGGAACCGAGACCACCTTCGCTCTAGCGTCGGCGATCGCCCGGTTGGAACGGGGGCACCAGACGGTGCTCACTTCCTCGGGCACCTCTGCGATCACGCTCAGCCTTTCCGCCTTTCTCCAAGCAGGCGATCACCTCCTCGTGATCGATACCGTATACCGCTCAACCCGTCGGTTCTGCGACGAGGTGCTGAAAAGCTACGGAGTGGAGGTGTCATACTTCCCTCCCGCGATCGGCGGGGACATCGCTTTGCTGATCCGACCCAACACGCGCATGGTCTTTATGGAAACGCCTGGGTCGCTCACGTTCGAGCTTGTCGACGTCGCTGCGATCACCGCAGTCACGCGATCACGCGGCATCGTCACAGCGCTCGACAACACCTGGGCGACTCCGCTGCTCTTTCGGCCGATCGAGCACGGGGTCGACATCTCCATCGCCTCCGCCTCCAAATATCTGTCCGGCCATTCGGACGTGATGCTCGGTGCCATGAGTGCGGCGTCCGATGAGATTTATAGGCGGCTGAAGGACACGGCAGCGCGCTGGGGGAGCTCGGCGAGCCCGGATGATTGCTACCTCGTCCATCGCGGCCTTCGCACACTCGACGTTCGGCTGGAGCGGCACCAGCGAACGGCGTCGGAGCTGGTGGCCTGGTTCCAAAAACAGCCGGAGGTACGGAAGGTGCTCTATCCTTCGCTGCCAACCTCTCCCGACCACGGGATTTGGAGCCGCGATTTCGAAGGGGCCTCAGGCCTTTTCGGCGTGTTGATGAACCCGATGTCTCCTGCGGAGCGCTCGTCGTTTTTCAATGGGTTGCGCCTATTCAAACTGGGGTCGAGCTGGGGCGGCTTTGAAAGTCTGATGGTCCCGGCGTGGCCGCTGCCGGCCCGCAGTTGTTCGGAGATCGAGGAAGGTTCCCTGATCCGTGTGCATGCCGGTCTGGAGAGCGGACCCGATCTCATCCACGATCTTGAACAAGCGTTCGCCCGCCTCCGGTCAACTGCCCGGACCGTATGATGATGACGGTCTACCCAAATTTGTGTGCAGCTGCACGAGCATCCTGGCGCCTGCCCGGCGAACTTTGCTTGGCTGCGACGCTCTCGGAATCGGAGCTTCTCCGGAAGGACGGCCCGATGGGGAAAGAGAAGGCCGCGATCTTCGTGGCGACGTCCAACAGCTATAAAAACCTTGCAGATGCGGCGAACGCGACGTGAGGCGACCATCAGCGCCCGACTCGTTGCTGCGTCGCGAGATCGGCAGAATCGGCGTGGCGACGATCGCTATGAACGGTGTCGTCGGCTCCGGGATCTTCGCTTTACCGGCGGTGGCAATCGCCCAGGCCGGCTATTTCAGCCCGTGGCTGTTCATCCTCTGCGGCGTTCTGATCCTTACCGTCGCCTTGTCCCTGGCGCGAGCGGCAAGCTTCTTCGATACCACCGGCGGTCCGATCGTTTATACGACCCACGCATTTGGACGTTTCGTCGGCTTTCAGACCGGACTGTTGATCTATGTAAGCCGGGTCGCTGCAATTGCGGCGAGTGCTAACCTGATCGTCAGCTATGCGGTGCCCTTTTGGGCTCCCTTGTCATCCGGATTTCCGCGGACGATCGCAATCAGCTCTTATATCGCGCTTGCAACGGTTCTGAATGCGGCCGGGGTGCGCGCCGGGATGACGGCAGTTTATGCGATCAGCATCCTGAAGCTGGTGCCTTTGTTGCTTCTGATCCTAGTCGGTTTGCCAGAGGTTGAGTGGGGGCTGGTGACTAGCGCCGACGGGTTGGAGCCTGAGCCGCTCGGGCGAACCATGCTCGTCTTGCTCTACGCATTCATTGGTTTCGAGTTCAGCTTGATCAACGCAGGCGAAACGCGGAACGCTCGATCGGAGATACCGCGGGCGTTGGTGACCACCGTCGTTGCGATCGCCATCTGTTACGCACTGATCCAACTCGTCGCCGTATCGGTCGGTCCCGACCTGGGGAATAGCGATCGGCCGCTGGTGGACCTAGCCAGTCGCCTCATGGGTCCACTAGGCGCGCTGGCGCTCGGCTTAGGTGTCATCTTCTCGATAGGCGGTGGAAGCCTGACGTCCCTACTAACTGCGCCACGGCTCACATTTGCTCTTTCGCGGGACGGTACGCTACCGGCGTGGTTCGGTGTCGTTAACGATCGAACCAATGTACCCGTCAACTCGATCCTGTTCTGCGGGGCGTTCAGTATGGTGCTGGCCCTAGGCCAGCACTTTATCTGGCTCGCAACCCTCAGCACTTTCGTGCGCCTGTTGACCTACGCCTTGTGCATCGCCTCGCTACCCTTCATCGAGAGGAGTGTTCCTGAGCAAGCTGGGCAGTTTCGTCTTCCCGGTCGCCTCTTGATACCCATCGCGGCCTTTGTATTTACGCTTTGGCTACTTGGTCAGTCGACTGGTCAGCACCTTCTTATAGCTGGTCTGATCGTTGCGTTGGGAGCGATCATCTTCTGGTTTTGCACACGCAGTCGGTAACGCAACCGCCGTTTTTCCTCCATCCGGAGTTAGAGTCCGACCCCAAGAGTGAGGATCCCCCGGTTTCTCAGCCAGGTTGAGGGCGAGTACCGAAACCGTCCAGCGGGTGAGAACCGTCGTACAAATCTCCACGCACTTCGTGCGTCACAGGATGACCTGACAGCTTCTTATCAGCAATTCCAGCAAAGCTGTGATTTTCTTCTTTCGTTCCGGGTGCGACTGACTCATAGAATGGTCATGCCGATCGCGCGTGAACATCGCTGGCTTTACCCGATCGACTGGCGCGAGTTGTCCAGCCTGATCCGGTTCAGCCGCGCCAAGGGACGGTGCGAGCATTGCCGTCGGCCGCACGGCCGGGACGTGCTGCACCTCGGCGATGGCATCTGGTGGGACGAGGATACAGCGACCTGGCGCGACGGGCAGGGCAGGGGGCTTCGCCGCCTGCCATCGCCCGACGAACTGGCGCGTGTGCAACCCGGGTTGGCTGGCATCGACCCGCCCGCCCAAACGCGGATCACGCGCGTGGTTCTCGCCAGCGCGCACCTGAACCATGATCCCGGCGATAACCGGCCGCGCAACCTGGCCGCGCTCTGTCAGCGTTGCCACATGGTCCACGACGCGACCGAGCATCGGCGGCGCCGGTGGCTCAACGCATTCCGGGTGCGCGCGATCGGCGACCTGTTTGCCTGACTGCCGGGCCGCAGGTTCGGTCCCAAGGGTTGGGTGGGACAAAGACGCGGCCGCCGAACGACGACCACCTACTTCGGCGGCCCTAGGGAGCTGCGCCCGCCGGGTATGTGCCGATAGAGCGTCGACGGCTGCACGCCGATCTGCTGCGCTACCTCCTCGACGGTAATGGTGGGGTCTGCGAGCATCGCCTTGGCGCGCTTGATCTCGGCCGGCCCCATTGCCGGCTTGCGCCCGCCACGCCGCCCCAAGGTCCGCGCTTGGGCAAGCCCGGCATAGGTGCGCTCCAAGGTCAGCTCGCGCTCGAACTCCGCCACGGCCGCGAAGACGTGGAAGACGAGCCGCCCGCCGGGGCTGGTGGTGTCGATCGCCTGGGTGAGCACCCTGAGGCCGATCTCGCGCTTGGCGAGATCTTCGGCCGTCTCCACGAGCTGCCGGACGGAGCGCGCAAGCCGGTCGAGCTTCCACACCGCCAACGTATCGCCCGCACGCAGATAGTCGAGCGCGGCTTTCAGCTCCGGCCGGTCACGCTGCGCGCCCGACGCCTTCTCCATGAACACCCGCTCGCACCCGGCTTGCCGGAGCGCGTCGAGCTGTAGGGCAGGGGACTGGTCGCGGGTGGACACGCGCGCGTAGCCGACGAGCAAAGCCGTTCTCCGAAAACTCGACTTAACCTAGATGCATTTCGGAGGAGGAAACAAGGGACGGTTTTCGGAGCCTGAACAGGCCGTTTCGACGGCCTCGGCTGTAAACGCTCGCGCTAAATGGCGGCGTTCTGATCGCGCTATTTGTCAGTTGCCG
>NZ_LSKH01000356.1:0-584 GCF_001557395.1 Sphingomonas sp. CCH5-D11
ACTCCTTCGACCAGGTGTAATACAGGCTCTGGGCAATGCCTTCCTTGCGGCATAGTTCAGCAATGCTGTCTTCGCCACGCAGCCCATCGAGCACAATGCGGATCTTGTCTTCGGCCGAAAAATGCCGCCGGGTCTGCCGCCGGATGTCCTTCACCACCCGCTCAGCAGGGGCCTTGGCAGGCGATTTTTTCAAGGAGTGTTGGGGCTTCATCTTCGTTCCTTCGTCACTACGACGAAGCCCCAACACTCCTTAATTCACAACCTCAAATCTGTGCCATTGACGCTGACGGGGAACAGATGAGAACCTCCTGCCGGCTCTTGGACATATCGATAGCTACCAGCACGGCGCCGGCAGGCGTAGGGGTGAGCTTGGTCATGGTCGGTCAGTCTCCAAAGTGTTGTCTCGACAACCTCACTTTAGATACCTGCTGTCCGGCCATGGCTTGCCCTAATGAAGCCTGCGGCCGCTACGCGGCCTTGTCTTCATCAGGGCCATAGCGGCTCCCGAACCAGCGCTTCCCAATGTGCTATGGCAGCGAGTTCATCGCCGCCGCCGTCCAGACCTGGCTCAGGCAGATCGGCGT
>NZ_LSKH01000357.1:0-3249 GCF_001557395.1 Sphingomonas sp. CCH5-D11
TGGGGACCGGTGAGAGGATGGTCGAAAACGTACGCTAAAGGGTCTCTTCAACGCCAAGTTGCTCACGAGTTCCGCGACGGCCCGTCAGGAGGTCAGCATTTGCGGCGATGATGGCGGCGATCTCATCGTAAACGACACGTACCCGCACCGACATCTCGGCGGCAGCATGGCCTACCAGCCATACCGGCTCTTCCATCAACAACGTGCAGGGCAAGCGCGACAGACCCGGATCGAGAAAGCAGGGCAGGATTCCCACGCCGAGGCCCGCGACAATGGCGGCGCGGTGAGCTTCGAGATGGTTGAAACGAAGGTCCGCCGATCGTCCGGCGAGGCGATAAAGCCAGCGCGAGGCGGGAAGATCATGATCGTCGGTCCACCCCACGAGCCTTGATGCAGCAAGATCGGGGATCGATCCGGCACCAGCGTAGAGGCCATGTCTCATCGTGCCAATCCTGCGAACCGTAAGAGCCCCGTGATCCGGAGGAACAAGACGCAAGGCCAGGTCGGCTTCGCCGCGGGCAATGCCCACCGGAGCGATACCCGTGATGATTTCTAGTTCCAGTTGCGGGTACTGCGAAAGCATGGCTGGCAGCGCCGGCAGCAGCAGGTGTGTTGTGATCGTCTCTGGCGCCGCAAGGCGCACCACCCCGCTGATTGTCTCGGCTCGACCGCTCGCACGGGCGCGGAAGCTGGCCATGGCTTCCTCCACCTGCACTGCTTCCGCCATCAACGCCTCGGCATCCGGCGTCGCCGTGTAACCGCCCGAGTGCCGCACGAAGAGTGTGGAGCCGATCGCGGTTTCAAGGGCATCGATCCGACGGCCGACCGTCTGCACGCTGACCCCGAGCATCCTGGCAGCGCCGGTCAGGCTGCCCGCCCGATAGGTCGCGGCGAAATAGCGAACGTCGTTCCAATCCATGCGTCATCCATATCTGGAAAGCGATCTTCCTTCCACTTCCATTCCTGAAGGCGCTGTTTGGACCTAAATAGGGCGGTGAAGGAGATCGCTCATGAACCAATCGCGATTTGAACGTGGGAAGGCTCGTTTGGCCGAGATCGACGGAGAAGCCGGACAAGCGGTGATCGCATCGCTTACCGATATCGCGCCCGATCTTGGCCGTTACATCATCGAGTTCGGTTTCGGCGACATCTACAGCCGCCCAGGCCTTGATCTCAGAACGCGCGAGCTGGCGACCGTCGCGGCGCTGGTCGCGCTCGGCACTGCCCGTCCCCAGCTCGAAGTGCATCTGCAGGGTGCGCTCAACGTCGGCGCCACGCAGGAGGAGATAGTCGAGATCATCATCCAGATGGCGCTGTATGCCGGCTTTCCCGCAGCGCTGAACGGCGTCGCGGCCTTGCGCAAGGTCCTGGAGACCCGTCATGGGTGAGAACGTCGCTCTGGTCGAACGATACTTCGCTGCTTTTGACGCTGGCGATGTCGATGCGGCGCTCGACTGCGTCCACCCCGAGGCGATCTGGCACGTCGACGGCGACCCGGCGGTCGTCACGGTTGGGATTATGCAGGGGCGCGATGGGGTGCGCCGCTGGCTCGAACGCTTTCCCACCGGCTTTCGCCCATTGGCCTTTTCGGTCGAGCGCGTGATCGGAGACGGCGGGGACGTCATCGCCCTCGGGCGGTTTCGACACCGCGTTCAACCCGCCGATGCCATCGTGGACAGTGATTACGCCATCCGGTTCACGATCCGTGACGGCCTGATCGCGCGATATCAGATATTCGAGGATTCGCTGCTGATCGCGATGGCACGGCACAGCGCAGCGCCATCGCGACAGGCGCGGATCAATGGCGTGCTCTATGGTTGGGACGACCGCGGCAGCGGACGTCCCGTTCTCTTCCTGCACGGCCTGTTCCTGAACCGCCAGTTCTGGACCCCGCTGACCGACCGAATGGGAACGGGCAAGCGGTTAGTCACCTTCGACATGCCGGGCCATGGCGTCAGTGGCTGGCGCGATGGTTTCGATCTGGACGGCATTGCAGATGATCTGGCACTGTGGATTGCAGAGAATGGAGCGACGCCGGCGACGATCGTCGGCCACAGCCAAGGCGGCATGATCGCACTGCGGCTCGCTATCCGGCATCCGCATGCTGTTGAACGCCTTGTAGTGGTGAATAGCAGTGCGCGTGCCGAGTACCCCGAACGGTTGGGGGCATGGCGAAACCGTCGCGCGGCCTTGCTGGACGAGGGTGCGCGACATGGGGCGCTGAGCGAAATTCAACGCATGACGACCGCGCCGGGGTGGGTAAAGGCGCACCCCGGCGAGGCGGCCAGCGAACGCGAGGCCATGGCTTCGCATGACCCGGCTTCTCTTGCCTTTGCGCTTGATGCCGCAGTGCTCAATCGCGACGATATCCGATCGCTGCTTTCCCAGATCAAAGTGCCGGTAGAGGTGCTTTCCGGCGCGCTGGACCATGCGACGCCTCCCGAACTGGGGCAGGAGATTGCCATGTCAGTCGATGCGGGCCGTCATGTCGTCGTTGACGGTGCCGCACATCACATACCGATCGAACAGCCAGATGCGATCGCGGCCCTGTTTCGGCGCGACTGATGTGGTCAAACAGTGCGGGTTTTTCGGGCAAGGAGCTTCTCACCGTCTGGCCTGATCTCGCCCTTGGGCGTGACGTGCCGGTAGAGCGTCTGGCGGGTGATGCCGAGTTCGGCGCACAGGTCGGCGACCTTGGTTTCGGGCTTGCCCATCGCCGCCTGGGCGAGGCGCAGCTTGGCAGGCGTCATCTTGAACGGGCGTCCGCCATGCCGACCGCGCGCACGGGCAGATGCAAGGCCGGCGCGGGTGCGCTCGACGATCAACTCGCGCTCGAACTCGGCGAGGCCGGCGAAGATCGCGAAGATCAGCCGGCCGTTGGCGGTGGTGGTGTCGATCGATGCGCCTTCGCCGGCGAGGACCTTGAGGCCGATCTGCCTTTTCGTCAGCTCGCCGACTAGGTTGACGAGATGGCGCAGGTCGCGCCCGAGCCGATCGAGCTTCCATACGACCAGCGTGTCGCCACGCCGCAGTGCCTTCAGGCAGGCGTCGAGGCCCGGGCGCGTGTCGCGCCGGCCCGATGCGGCGTCCTCATAGATATGGTCGGGATCGACGCCGGCCGCGACCAGCGCATCACGCTGAAGGTCGTGAACCTGGCTGCCGTCCGCCTTGGACACCCGTGCGTAGCCGATCTGGGTCGTCACATATACGTCCGTTCGCGTGACACAGCAGGATCGCTCCGTCATTGAT
>NZ_LSKH01000358.1:0-807 GCF_001557395.1 Sphingomonas sp. CCH5-D11
CGTCGGCAGCGCGCGCGCGCCAATCCTGCCGCGCCTGGGCAAGGCTGGCATTCGCCTCGGCCACTCCCGCCTGCGCGCGCGCCAGCGACGCTGAGGCCTGTGCCGCCTCGCTCGCCGCCACTGTCGCCGCGCTGTCCGCCTGTGTCAGCGAGAGGCGTGGCTCGATGCCCTTGTCCACCAAGGGCTTGATCGTCGCCAGTTCCACCGCCCGTGCGTCCCGCGCACTCTGGCGTGCGTCGAGGGCCGATCGTGCCTCCGCGACCGCGCGGGTCGCCTGTACGCCGCGAGCGCCATAGGCGCCGGTGATGCCGGCCAGTTCCTGCATCCGGGCCGTGTGCAGCGCCTTTTCGATCTCGATCTGCTCCGCCACGATAGCGTTGGTGGCGGCGGGATAGACCGGCTCGCGGCCAAGCACCTCTGCCTTGAGACGCGCGATCTTTACCTGGAGGGCGGCAGCCTGCGCCTCACCAGAGCCGAGCTCGCCTCCGGTGGCGGTAGGGTCGAGCCGGACGAGCGGCTGGCCCATGCGCACGACCTGGCCCGTTCGCACCAGGATCTCCTGCACCACGCCGCCTTCGAGGTTGGAGACGGTCTGCAACTGGGAACTGGCGATCACACGGCCTGGCCCTCGAACCGTACGGTCGAGCGTCGCCCAGGACGCCCAGATGACGAAGATCAGGAAAAAGGCGAGGATCGCCCAGAGCAGCAGGTTTGAGGCCTGCCGCGGCTTGATCCGCTGCGTCAGGTCTTCAAGCCGGGTCGGAGCGGCTGGCGCAGGTGCCAGGGCGACGGGGGTGGAGGCAGGGG
>NZ_LSKH01000359.1:0-4819 GCF_001557395.1 Sphingomonas sp. CCH5-D11
CCGCGATGCTTCGATCCGCGTGAACACACGGCCCAACTCGCCGAGGAAATGCGCGAGACCGGTGCTGATAGGGGTATCGCCGGCACGGATCGCCCGCAGGTCGGCACCCGCGCAGAAGGCGCGTCCGACCCCGCTGATGACGAACGTGCGCACCGACGGATCGGCTTCGGCCGCTTCGATAGCGGCCTCAAGGTCGTGCGCCAGCCCGAGCGTGAGGCTGTTTAGCGCCTGCGGCCGATTCAGGTACACCCAAGAAGCGGGCCCGCGCGTTTCTACGGTGATATTCTCGAACGACATGAGTGGCTCCGCGGAATTTTCGGGCAGGACAGCGCTCACGCGCCGGAGATGCGACTGGCGTGGCCGGCCCAATAGGGCTCGCGAAGTTTTGATCGCAGCACCTTGCCGACGTTGCTCAGCGGCAGCGGCTCAGTCGTGAAGACGACCTGCGCAGGCTTTTTGAACGAACCCAGCCGTTGACTGACCAGATCGATGATATCCTGTTCGGAGATCTGCGTGTCCGGTGCGACGACGACCACCGCCAGGGGGGTTTCGCCCCATTTTTCGTGCGGGATGCCGAAAACGGCGGCGGCAACCACCAGCGGGTGATCGGCAATGACGTTCTCGATCTCGGCCGGATAGATATTGTAGCCGCCAGAGACGATCAGGTCGTTTGCGCGATCCAGCAAGTAAAGAAATCCGTTGGTGTCGACCCGGCCGATGTCGCCGGTCTTCACCCACCCGTCGACCATGCGTCGCGACGTTTCCTCGGGATCATCCCAAAACCCCTGCATCTGGCCGTTCTCGAACCGGGCAACGATTTCGCCCGGTTCGTCGGGGCCCAGCGCGCGCCCTTCGGCATCGCGTATCTCGAGATCGACAAAGGGCATCGCGCGGCCGACCGACTGAAGCGGGGTCGATCCCTCGGTCTGGCCGAACCATTCCTTCGGCCCAAGCGATGTCACGGGCAGGATCTCGGTCTGGCCATAGGCGGTGTGCAGCACCTCGTCGCCGAAGATCGTGCAGGAACGGCGTAGCGTCGCTTCCGACACCGGCGCGGAGGCGCTGAGCAGGCATTTCAGTTGGGGAAAGGCATGGCCTCGCGGATTGCCGTGGTGGACGATCGCGTTCAGCATGGTTGGCGCAACGAAGGCATAGCCGACGTTCTCGCGTGCCAGAATCTCGAGAAAGCTCTCGGGATCGAAGGCGTCCATCATGATGTTGCGGCCACCGATCGCCCAATACGGCGAGAACATGAATCCGGACGCATGCGACAAGGGGCCGACGTGCAGTACCGTCGACCCGGGGTCCGGTCGTGGCCCGACCGCTTGGAAGCCCGCGCAGATCGTCATCCAACTGCGGTGCGTGTACGCGACCCCCTTCGGAGCGCCGGTCGTGCCGCCGGTATGGCGTATGACGCACAGGTCGTCGGGCTTGATTGCCGGATCGGGATCTCTGTCTGATGCCTGGTCGAGCCAGCGCTCGTAGTCCGC
This sequence comes from Sphingomonas sp. CCH5-D11, assembly GCF_001557395.1. Lineage (NCBI taxonomy): Bacteria > Pseudomonadati > Pseudomonadota > Alphaproteobacteria > Sphingomonadales > Sphingomonadaceae > Sphingomonas > Sphingomonas sp. CCH5-D11. Next base: position 1,491 of record NZ_LSKH01000359.1, read on the forward strand.
ATCGCGCACGATCAGCCGGTCGAGGTCCGGTAGTTCCTCGTTCAAGCCAGCGACTTCGGGTCGTAGCGCCGCATCGACCAGCGCGAGCCGGCAACCTGTGCTGCGCATCATGTGGGCATGGGATTCGCGGCGATTGCGGGCATAAAGCGGCACGCGAACGAAATTGCCGATGGCCGCCGCGAGAAAGATGTCGGCGGCTTCGATCGAATTCTTCTCGAGCGTCGCGATCTTGTCGCCGGGCCGCAGGCCGGTATCGGCCAGCGCATTGGCAAGGCGGACGCCCCGCGACCAGGCGCCGGCGAACGTGAAGCGACGGTCGCCGTGCACCAGTGCCTCGCGGGACGCGAAGTGGCTGGCTGCTCGGCGCAACTGGCTGCGTAGTTCCATCGTCAGCGCCGCCGAACGCCGAAGGGGCAGGCGTGCAGATTGTAGCCCAGGTCAGTCCGGATCGTTGCCATCAGCCTCTCCGCACACGCAGTGTCAGTCTTTGTCATCCCGGATCGGACGATGTCGTCGCGCTGTCCAATTCATTGGGTTCGAACCGTATTCCCCTTTTTCATATTTGTTCGAGCGGACGAAATGACACGACACAGCTCTAGCCCACAGAAATGTGGTCGATCGAGGTAGAGGACAGCGCATGAAGGGTCACGGGCCGCTCGCCGGCATACGCGTAATCGAGATTGCCGGGATCGGCCCGGCCCCATTCTGCGGCATGCTGCTCGCCGATCTCGGCGCCGACGTCGTGGTCGTGGATCGCCCGGCACCAAGCCCCGACGCGATCGACTTAGGCAGCGCGTCGATCCTCGACCGGGGCAAGCGGTTCGTCCACCTCGACCTGAAACAGCCCGACAGCGTAGCGACCGTCCTCGACTTGATCGAGCACTGCGACGCTCTGATCGAAGGGATGCGCCCCGGGGTCATGGAACGGCTCGGTCTCGGGCCCGAACCGTGCCTGGCCCGCAATCCGGCGCTGGTGTTCGGGCGGATGACCGGTTGGGGACAGGACGGCCCGCTCGCGCAGGCGGCGGGTCACGACATCAACTACATCGCGCTGTCGGGGGCACTATGGTACGCGGGTCAACCCGGCTCGCCTCCGGTCGCGCCGCCCAGTTTGGTCGGCGACCTAGGCGGGGGCGCGCTCTATCTTGCAGTCGGTCTGCTCGCCGCCATTCTATCTGCGCGCGCGACCGGGCGTGGCCAGGTCGTGGATGCCGCGATCGTCGACGGAAGCGCGCACCTTATGAATCTGCTGCTCAGCTTGAAGGCGGCCGGGCATTTCGTCAGTGATCGAGGCCGCAGTATCCTGGATGGTCCGCACTGGTATGCGACCTATCGCTGCGCAGACGATCGGTTCGTATCGGTTGGATCGCTGGAACCCAGGTTCTATGCGCTGCTGCGCGAGAAACTCGGGCTCGGGGACGACCCCGATTTCACCGACGGCTACGATCCCGCGCGCTGGCCCGATCTCACGCGACGGTTCGAGGCGTTGTTCCGACAGCGTACGCGCGAGGAATGGTCGGCGCTACTGGAAGGGTCCGACGCCTGCTTTGCCCCGGTGCTCGATCCGGACGAGGCCGCATCGCACCCGCATATCGCCGCGAGACAGATCTATCGAAGTATCAATGGCGTTGCGCAAACTGTGCCGGCACCGCGTTTCTCGAAGACGCCGCCCGCCATTTCGAGCAGTCGTTCCGCCGACGCCCATCAGCCGGGGTCGATCGTTACCGAATGGCGAGGTTGTTAACAATAGCAGGCTGCGAGGCGGAAGTCGTCTAGAAGGTGCTATCAGCGCGGTAGCGCCAAGCGCGTCGAGGTCGCATTTCCGTCTTGCGGACCTGCTCATAAGCAGACACATCGACCGTTTCGTAATTGGACCGAGCAAGTTTGCAGCAATTGACAGCCGCACCACAGTGCGCCCAGACAGCTGAAAGGCGGATAAGCGACCTGTCTGCGCGCCGAGTGCCTGAACAGCCATCGGTTGCTGTCGCTGGCGGACGCCCGGGCGAAGATCGAGGCTTGGCGACGGGAGCATAACAAGAGCCGTCCTCACACGGCTCTTGGCTGGCCGACGCCAGTGGAATATGCTGCATCCGCTTGGGTTAACCCCGGCGAATGCAGGCCGGACGCTCGCATCACGCCCGGATGAAAACCGGGGACCGTCAAACACCGGATTTCAGGTTCGACGTCGATCTACACCCATCAATGAAAGGTGCGCCCGCCGTCGATCGCCAACGCAACCCCGGTGACGTAGGACGATTCCTCGCAGCTGAGATAGAGAATGCCATTCGCGACTTCCATCGGGTCCGCGCTGCGCCTGAGGGCATAGGGCGATGCCTCGGACTCGGCGAACTTCACATGTTCGGGTGAGAGCAGTCCAGTCACAACAGATCCTGGACAGATCACGTTTACGCGGATCTTTGGCGCCAATTCAAAGGCCAAGGCCTTTGACAGCGAAACTAGCCCACCTTTCGAAGCGACATAGGCCGACATGCCATTCAGCGTTGGCATCAACGCAGTCCCCGACGAGATGTTGACGATGGTCGGTTTGTCGCTGTTTCTCAGATGCGGGAGCGCGGCCTGGATGAGCGTGTAGGGACCAGTCAGATTGACGGCCAGGACCTCATCCCAATCCTCATCGGTAGCGTCCTCGATCAGCCTGAGGCGGTGGATCCCGGCGACATTGACGACGCCATCGAGGCCGTCCATTGCGACGACGGCGTCCGCGACGCATCGGATCACCGCCTTGCGATCCGCGATGTCCGCAGCGAATGCCACTGCAGACACCGCATCCGCCACCGCCTGCACGCCGTCAGCCGTACGGTCGATGAGCGCAAGCCTTGCGCCTTCCCGGGCGAACAGTTCGGCCGTCGCGCGTCCGATACCCGAGGCGGCCCCCGTGACGATGAAGCGCCGTCCAGCCAGCCGACCGCTCATGATCCGACACTCGCGGCGAGTGATGCGCCCTCGAAGACAGCGTCGAACAGCGGATGTATACTCGCAATTCCCATAGTGAAATGATTCCTTCTGGAGACGATCGACACCTATTACCCGGGTCTCTCGAATTGAACGCAGACACTGCCGCCTTCACCGTCGACACGTCACTAATCTTGAAGGGTGGCCCGTCCACCCTGAGATGCCATCTGCATCGTATCCATTCGCTATGGACTGGTTCGAGTGCAGCGATCCGCCGAGGCCGATCGAACATCGCTTGCCTGACCGGAACCGAATGCGAGCGGCTATCGTGATGGCCGCTCGCCATGCCGCGCCCGGAGATTGTCAATCGGCGTCCAAAAAGGACCCCCTATCGGCGTGCAAAAGGGACCCCCTTC
>NZ_LSKH01000360.1:0-8349 GCF_001557395.1 Sphingomonas sp. CCH5-D11
CCGCCGGCATTTCTCGGTTTCCTGGCTGAATGCCAACAACCATAGCGAAATCGAGCTCGTAGCGCGTATCGAGACGCTCGATGACGAGGCCGCTTTCCGGCTCGCCGATTTGGAAAATCGAGAGCGCGAGGACGTCACCGATTTGGAGCGTGCGCGCAATTACAGGCACGCTGTCGACGCATATTACAACGGGGTTCGCACGCAGATGGCCGATCGCTTGGCCATCGCCAAGCAGAACCTCCACAACCTCCTCCAGCTCGCGGAGTTGCCGGACGAGGTCGTGGCAGCGTTCGCCGAGCCCGGAGACCTCAAGGTCCGACACGGCATGCGGCTCTCGCCCCTGCTGAAGAACGAACAGCACCGCGACGCGATCATCGCCGCAGCTATAGCCCTCGGTGCCGAGCAACAGGCGCTGAAGGACGCTGGAAGCGACAAGATTGAGGGTATCAAGGTCTGTGAGCGCCTGGCCGCAGCCGCAGTGGCTCCCGCGGCGTCGAAGAAGCCTGTACCCCGTGCCAAGCCGGCCCTCACCGCCGCCTCGGGTCGCGAGATCGGACAGGTTCTTGCTGATACACGGGCCAAGGGAATTACGATCAACATCAACCCCAAGGGCACAGCGTCGGTCGACGAGATCCTCGAAGCGCTCCGCCCTGCCCTTGAGAGTGCGAAGTTCAGTCGAAATTGAGTAAAATCTAGTTTAACGCTTTATTTTCAATTAGTTGGCTCCCGGTAAAATGCGTTTTACCGATGCCACGGGACACGAGATGCAACAGGATCACCGCGAAGACGGTCAAGTAGACCTCTTTCTCCCTCAGCTGACTGCGCTTCCTCTTCGGGATCAGCGCGAAACGATGGAGCGGCCCTTTTTCTCGCTGTCGAAGCGCAAGCGACTCAAGCCGATCGACTATGTCAGTCCGGATCGTAAGATCACCGTCCATGTCTCCGCTAATTCGGAATATGGTCTGGCGACTATCTACGACCTCGACATACTGATTTACTGCGCGTCAGTTTTGATCGAGCACAAGCGGCGAGGTGCCAACGACATCCCGCAGACGCTCCACGTCGTCCCATACGACATGCTGAAGACTCTGAAGCGCGAGGTTGGTGGACGCGCTTACGATCTTCTGGGCAATGCCCTCGACAGGCTCCAATCGACCACGGTGAAGACGAACATCCGCTCAGGAGATGCCGTCGAGACCACCTTCTCCTGGATCGACAGTCACAGCCAGCTTAAGGATCGGTCCGGAAACGTGCGGGGAATGAGAATTACCCTCGCGAAATGGTTCTACGACGGGGTGTTGATGGACGGCGGCGTGCTCGCCATCGATCCGGCTTATTTCTCGCTCACAGGCGGGCGCGAACGCTGGCTCTATCGGGTCGCGCGCAAACATGCGGGTGGGGCCGGAAGCGACGGTTTCGCCATCTCGATGCCAACGCTCTTCGAGAAATCCGGCGCGGAAGGCGATTATCGGCGCTTCAAGTTCGAGATGACCAAGATCGCTCGGGAGAACGATCTGCCAGGCTACTCCCTGGACATCGAACAGCGTGACGATGCCGAACCGCTGCTGCGCATGACCAGGCGCGATCGCGAGCCGTCCGAGGAGGGCAAGCCCTCCCCTGCCCTCGCCCAAGCCTCGCCTGCGGCCGTCAAGGAAAAGGCGCCCGAGGAACCGGCTATCTCCTTCCCCTCGAGCGGGCATATCTCGCATTCGGCATTCGGTGCGATCGCCCGCGCCAACCTGCCCAGCCCCCAACGCGACCACGGTCTCGTTGGAGACGATTTCCGGAACTTCCTCCGGCAGCGCGAGATAGCGTTCGACGCGAAGAACATCACACAGATATTCGCGACCTTTTGCGCGAAGCAGCGTCCGGTCAACTGATCGACGCCGTAGGCGCAATCCGCCAAAACGGTCTTTCAGGAACAGGGTCGAGAATGGCTCGCGCGCGCACGTCAACTTATCCGTGTGGACCGTTCCCGAAGTAACGAGCCGGGCCCCGGACCCGTCTGTATGGCGCCCCATCAAATGTGCGTGGGCTGCGAAGATCCAACCACGCGCGATCCTTTGCCAGCCTTCTTCTCGGATGAGCTTTGCCGGGCACAGCTGCGCCAGCGGGAGGATCGCCCGTTCCACCTCTCCAGGCAGCCGTCACGGTACTTAGAGAACGGCGCTTATAGGGTGGGATTTGTGATCAGATTGCCCGGATCTGATAGCTGAATCACTGACCGGCTGACGCCGGTAGGATCAAGCGGTGGGGCTGAAGCCGTCCTTGTGGGTATGTCGGTCGAGGTAACGCATGATGATGTCATCGGTGATGTTGCCGGATGTGGTCGAGAAGTAGCCGCGCTGCCAGAAGCGTTGGCCCCAATATCGTTTGCGGATGTGCTCGAATTCCTGTTGGATCTTGCGGGATGAGCGCCCCTTGGCCCGGCGCACGAAGTCGCTGACCGAGACGTGCGGCGGGATTTCGACGAACATGTGTACGTGGTCCTTCGACAGCGCGCCGTTGATGATCTTCACGCCCATCTCGGCACAGACCTGACGGATGATCTCGCGCACCCGTAGCCGAACATCGCCGATCAGCACCTTGTACCGATACTTCGGCGCCCAAACGAGATGGTAGCGATGATGGAATGTGGTGTGACAACCGGACCGATACGCCATAGCCTGTAACCTCGGGAAAAGCGGAAGCTTCACGCCTTCGGCGGCTTCCGCTTTTCCCGAGGTTACAGGCTAGCACGCGAGTCTGTGGCTGAAGCCAGTATCCGACTGAAGTCGGAGGGGTTCCTCCTTGCTAGAGGACTCTAAAGGTCAAACTGTCGACGCTCCAAAGAGGCTGGGGAGGGGAGGGGGAGTCATCCTCGCTGCTTCGATGCCGTTCCTGAAATACCGTGAATGCTTCGACTGCAAACGCCTCCGGGAGCGCTAGACATCCACAATCGGCGCCCATCGCCTGGCCAAGCCCCGTTCTCAATGTACCGTCGAGATCACTGGCCGGCTCCCGAGAAACCTCGAAACTTCGCGGTCCAGGCAGCCGAGCGGGATGCGCTCAAGGCAACAAAACGTCGAGATCATCGCCGTTTTAGGTCAGTTCCGCAGGGTCCCGTTCCTAAAAGACCGTCAATGATTCGCCCAAGGACTCGGGAGGACCGCGGAAATGCCGCTCGACTCCTCCGAACACAGGGCGGCCTCGCCTGACGCCTATAGTTCGACAACGAGCGCTGCCGGGTGTAACATGCCTGAAAGGCACGGAAAACAGCCACTTTGCGGACGAGTAAAACGCGTTTTACTCCCTTGGAGACGTCCTGTGGCCCGCGCCGTGCCCACGGTATTTCAGGAACGGGGCACGGTACATGAGGAACCGAATCACGGTTCAATGGGAACGCCCCGCAGGGTATTTCAGGAACGGCCAAACGGTATAATGGGAACGGCGCTGAACTCCCGACTCGCGCTGAATCGGCGAGTCGCGAAAGATCCATCCACAGCTTAACTTTTTATCCTATTCTCTAAAGAGATTAACACGCCTGCGGCGCTCCCTTCTTTTGAAGAATTGATTGGGAAGAAGGGGAAGGGACGATCGCCGCGCACTAAGCACGTCGTCCACCCAAAAAGCTCCGTCGCGTGCGTCGCCTCACACACCCGACCGCAGATCGACGTCGATTATCGCGGCGCCTAGACTCCTTGCAAGCCAGCCATCGCGGAGCACCTCACTACGCTCAGGTCGCCGAGGGCACCGTGACAGGAGCCATTTTCCAAGACCCGAACGAAGTCCGACCTGCACTGAGCGCCGCCAGCAGCCCGCACAGCGTGTTTCCGCTCTCGGCTATCCCCACGGCAAGCAAAGCGCCCAGAAGGCCGCTGTGGGGCCTTCCTGCCAAGCCTGATCACGAGAAGCATGCCGTTGTGGGTCAGAGAACCCGTGGACTGGACATTGCAGCTACCGCCTTCAACTATCGATAGACGATAGCCGCCGACTGCAGAGCTCGTGTTTCACCACTGGGACAAGGGGAACGAGACCGCGCTCGCCGGCAAATCAGTTCTTGCTGCATCCAGCGCTATGAATTGCGAACAGGGGAGGGGAGGCAGCTACCCCTTTGGTGAAAGGTTTGCCGGCGCACCTCGGTAGAGAGGCCCCAGCCAGCCGACGACATTCCAATCGTTCGACAGAAGGATGCTCCGGTTGATAGACCGGTTCATCAGACCGGGCGGCAAGCGAAAGATCCTCCTGCGGACTGTCGTTCACAAACTCTCGGCGCGATGCTGGAGAAGCTTGTCGATGTTCTCCATCTCGCGATCGAAGGCATCGAAGACCTCCGACAGCTCGCGGCTCGCTGGCGGGGGAGGGACCACGTTGCGCGGCCGTCCACGCTTGGGCGCTGCAAAGCCAAACTCGATGGCAAGGTCCGTGCTCAGGAACACGCGCCAGGTCCGCCGCTGGGTGATCTCCACGAGCAAGCCGCAGTCGACGGCACGGCCCAGCAGTTTGCTCGCGCCGGCAACGCTCATGCTGAGCAGCTCCGCCAGCGACTGAGGCGAGAGCAGTGGCCGGTGATGGAGGAGGGCCGCGAGCCCCGGGAGGTGGCCAGGTCGATATTCCGCGACGATCGCATGCTGGGCCGCGCGATGGAGCTTTTCCAGCTCGTGCAACCGTGCGAGGTTTGCGGTGGCGCTTGCCTCAAGGCTGCGCATGGCCGCATACCAGTCCTCGTCTCCGACAGTTCGCTTCAGCCTAAACGCCTTCACGCCGCCCACGAGGCAGGGCAGGGGAGTGGTCACCATCCCCTTGTCGCGCAGAGCGAAGGGCAGCGAGAGCCAGGGCAGGGCGGTGCTGTCGAGACGCGCATGCTGGCGGACCCGATCGAGCGCGCGGATCAGCGGCGAATGGTCCGCGGCTATCTCGATCTCGCCGATCGCGGTCGGGAGCGCGTCGCGCCAGGCGAGGGGGTCGGGATCGCGCAGCGCCGCTTCCCAGGCGGGAAAGCGATCGAACAGGTCGAGGTTGGTCGACCGCAGCGGCCGGCCGGGGATTTGCAGCCCGCAGCCCCAGGAAAATACGTCAATTTCGTCGATCTCGGCCGATTGCAGTTGCAGGGCCCGGGTGTAGCCACTCCAGGCGGCGCGGCGTGCCCAGGCCGATGCCACCGAACTAACGCAAAACCGGGCATCGAGACGCGTAATGGCGGCCGTGCAGGAGGCGATCGCGGAGACCATCTTCGCGCTGTAGGCGGGGCCGTAGCGGCTGTTCGAGAGAGGCGCGTCCACGCCGTCTTTTAACCCAGAGCTGCTCTCAGTCAAATTGGCTCGTATGCGTAGTCGTGATAATGGGAGATTATCACGACCCTATTATTATGAGAAGGACCGGGCTATGTCTCGCCGTCATGGCGAAAACGGCCCTCACCCGCAGGCAAAGCACGCCGCCCGCCGGCGCCGACGACGTCGTGGGCGAGGTCCGCGCGCTGGCTATCGACAAGGCGGCGGTCGATCCGCAGGTCATCGCGGCCGCGGCGCGGGCCTGGTCGCCGAACACGATCCGCGCGTTCCTTTCCGACATGAAGCTCTGGGATGCTTGGTGCCGGCGCACCCGAGTGCGGGCAGGGGAGGCGACCGCCGAGACCGTCGCGGCCTATGTCCGCGCGCTGTCGGGTCAGGATCATGATGAGGCGACGCGGGCGACGCCGCAGAGGGCGGCCGCGACGATCGCGCGCTATCTCGTCAATATCGGCTGGGCCTATCGCATGGCGGGGCTGGACGATCCGACCGCAGCCCCGCTCGTGCAGCTCGAGCACAAGGCGGCGCGCAAGCTTCTCGGCACCCGCCAGACGCAGGCGCGGGGTATCCGCTACAAGGGCGATGTCAGCGATCTCGACGCGCCGGCGAGCGGCGTGAGCCTCGCGGTCCTCCTCAAGGCCACGCGCCGCGATCTCCTGGGCGCGCGCGATCGCGCGCTACTGCAGGTCAACTATGATACCGGCTGCCGGCGCTCCGAACTCGCGGCGATGCGTATCGAGCATATCGACGGGCCCGACGTCGACGGGGCAGGGGTGGTCGAGATCGGCCGCAGCAAGACCGATCAGGAAGGGCAGGGGGCTCTCGCCTATCTCTCGCCCGCGACCATGCGCGCGATCGCTGAATGGTGCGACAAGGCCGGGATTGCGCGCGGGGCCCTGTTCCGGCGCGTCGAAACCTGGTTCGATGGCTCGATCCGCGGTGTGGGAGAGGAGGCGCTCAACCCCGGCACGATCACGCTCATCTACAAGCGGTTGATCCGCCAGGCATTCGACAAGAAACTGCTGGGGGCGATGAGCGAGGCCGAGCTCGAGCGCTGGGTCGCGGCCGTGTCGAGCCATTCGATCCGGGTTGGCGTGGCGCAAGACAATTTTGCGGCAGGAGAGAGCCTGCCCGCCATCATGCAGGCCTATCGCTGGCGCGATCCCAAGACGGTCATGCGCTATGGCGCGAAGCTGGCGGCCAAGAGCGGAGCGAGTGCGCGTCTCGCGAAGCGTTTCGGCGGTGAATGACAGGTTTTAGCTGTCCGCGTTTGGACAGTCGCAAACCGATGACCTGGCGCGGTTGGGCAGTGAGCGACACCGACATGCCTCAACGACCGAAGAAGCGAGCTCGCCGTCGGGCCGGCCCTAGCGCGCACCGATGGGGGCGAAGCCGCCGACCGGCGGGAACGCCTGTGCGCACTGCGACGTTCTTCTCGTCAGCGCGAGCATGCGTGACTGAACCTCTCCGGCTCGAAACCAAATCCCAAAGTGGAGGGCGGCATGGCCCGCATGTCGAGCGATTTCTTCGTCCAGCGCCTCAAGGATTGGGGCGTGAGCCGAATCTACGGCTATTCTGGCGATGGCATCAATGGCGTGCTGGGGGCGCTCCAGCGCGCCGAGAAGGAAGGCTCGGGCATCGAGTTCATCCAGGTCCGCCACGAGGAGATGGCGGCCTTCATGGCGACGGCGCATGCGAAATTCACCGGCGAGCTCGGCGTCTGCCTGTCGACCGGCGGTCCGGGCGCGACCCACCTGATCACCGGGCTCTATGACGCCAAGCTCGACCATGTCCCGGTCCTCGCGATCGCGGGCCAGGCCGAGAGCACCGTGCGCGGTGCAAGCTATCAGCAGGAGCTCAATCTCGACCGACTGTTTGCCGACGTCGCCGCCTATGTGCAGGAGGCGAGCGCGCCGGCGCAGGTCCGCCATGTGACCGATCGCGCGATCCGGATCGCGGTCGCGGGCAACGCGGTCTCAACCATCGTGCTGCCCAAGGACATACAGGATACGAAATATGAGGAGCCGGGCCAGGCGCACGGCTTCACCCGCTCGGGCACCGGCTATGCACATCCGATCGTCGTCCCGCAGCCCGCCGATCTCGCGCGCGCGGCGGAGGTACTGAATGCAGGCGCCAAGGTCGCTATCCTGATTGGGGCGGGAGCCCGCGGCGCGTCGGCCGTGGTGACCGAGGTCGCCGACCTGCTTGGCGCCGGCGTCGCCAAAGCGTTGCTCGGCAAGGATGTCCTGCCTGACGATCTGCCGTTCGTGACCGGGGCGATCGGCTTGCTCGGGACCAAGCCATCGTCCGACCTCATGCGCGAGTGCGACACGCTTCTGCTGATCGGCACGGGCTTTCCCTGGGCCGAGTTCCTGCCGAAAGACGGGCAGGCGAGGGCCGTGCAGGTCGACATCGACGCATCGATGCTGGGGCTGCGCTACCCCGTCGAGGTCAACCTGCATGGAGATGCGGCCGAAACGCTGAAAGCGCTGATCCCGCTGCTCCAGCGCAAGGATGATCGCAGTTGGCGCGAAGGCATCGAGAAGGCGACTGCGCAGTGGTGGCAGACGCTCGAGGAACGCGCCATGGCGGAAGCAAAGCCCGTCAATCCCCAGCGCGTGGTCTGGGAAATGTCGCCGCGTCTGCCCGCCGACGCGATCGTCACCTCGGATTCGGGCTCATGCGCCAACTGGTACGCGCGCGACTATCGCGTGAAGGTCGGGCAGCGTGCCTCTCTCTCGGGCGGTTTAGCCTCTATGGGCGCTGCGGTTCCCTATGCGATCGCGGCCAAGTTTGCTTATCCTGATCGGCCCGTCGTGGCGCTGGTCGGCGACGGCGCAATGCAGATGAACAATCTGGCCGAACTCATCACCGTCCAGAAATATTGGAAGCAGTGGCGCGATCCGCGCTTCATCGTCTGCGTCTTCAACAACGGCGATCTCAACGAGGTCACGTGGGAACAGCGGGTGATGGAAGGCAATCCGCGTTTCCCGACGACGCAGGATATTCCGGACGTCCCCTACGCGCGCTGTCCGTCGTCAGAACATTCGGCACAACTCGCGGCGTATATTAGCGGAGTGCG
>NZ_LSKH01000361.1:0-1522 GCF_001557395.1 Sphingomonas sp. CCH5-D11
CCGGCGCGACGGTGGCGCTGGTGCTGTTGTTCGACACGGTGATCATCGGCCTGTTCATTCCGGGCGGCAGCCCGGTCGTGCCGATCGCGCAGCATATCAACCTGCTGGCGACCTGGGGCTTCATCATGTTCGGCGCGACCATGGTGCTGTTCGGCGTGATCCGCGCCAATGGCGCCGTTTGGGGGCCGCTGCTGATCATGACGGTCGCCATGTTCCCCGTTCGGCTCGGAGTCGCTTATGCGCTGCTGCCGCTGATCGGGTCGGATGCGCTGTGGTGGAGCTTTCCCGTGGGGTCAGGGGCAAACGCCCTGCTGGCGGCGCTCTATTACCGCTTCGGCCGCTGGCGCGAGGGCGGCCTGCTCGTCCCGGAGGAGCATTGCGAGGAGCGGAGCCACGCCGATATCGAGCCCGCCGGCACGCTCAAGCCGGCGGTCTAGCCACCTCCTGGGCGCTGCCCGATCAGCCCGCCTGCTGCTCCGCCTCGCGCGGCACCATCACGCGGATCGCTCCCGGCGCGATCCGCGCCCGTACCGGTGTGTGTGCCAGCACTTCGCCGTCGATCGAGATCGGCAGGCTGGGGCGGGTGTCGATCTTCAGCTCACGGCCGGAGAAGGTGACCGTGTCCTGGTGCCGTGCCGCAAGGCCAAGGATGTTGGCGAACCAGTTCTTCAGCAGCGTGCGGCGATACCGGCCGGTGACGGCCTGCACCACGATCTGCCCCGAATCGACCTTGGCCTCGTCCACCAGCCAGGTGCCGCCATGATACGGGCCGTTGGAGATGCGCACCTCCACCACCCGCATCCGCTTTTCCTCCGTTCCGTCGTCCACCGTCAGGATGAATGGTCGGAAGCGCAGATATTGTAGCCCGGCCCAACCCAGATAGCCGATCCGCCCCAGCACCTTCTTCAGATTGTGCGGCACCGTTTCGGCAATCTGCGGCGACAGGCCCATCGCCGCGCAATTGGCGAAATAGTCGCCGTCGATCATGCCCAGGTCGATCCGCTTCGGCACGCCCGTCGCCAGCACCTCGATCGCGCCGTCCACGTCCAGCGGCAGGCCAAGGGTACGGGCGAAGCTGTTGGCGGTGCCAAGCGGCAGGACGCCAAGGATCACGTCTTCGCCAAGCAGCAGATCGACCAGACCGCTAACCGTCCCGTCACCCCCGCCAAGGATCACCAGATCCGGTTTCTTCGACAGCGCATGGCGAACGGTCCGTTCCAGATGCTTGGGCTTCTGAACGGCATGGGCGTCGACGGTGAAAGGCAGCTCTTCCAGCCGCTTGCACGCGCGCCGGAATAGCTTCTGTCCCTTGCGTGACTTGGCGTTGACGATCAACGCGGCCGACCGGATCTCGCTCATGCCGCCCCAACGCACGGCAGGCCGATTCGCCCCCGTAACGCTTGCGCGGGGCTTATCCCGGGCGCAAGGCAGGGCCATGCACGCTTCCTTTCCCGCGCTGCGCATGCGCCGCACCCGTGCCGCCGACTGGAGCCGGCGGTTGCATCGCGAAACGACGCTGACG
>NZ_LSKH01000362.1:0-9520 GCF_001557395.1 Sphingomonas sp. CCH5-D11
CCACCGCCGGACCCACCGCCGCCCGATCCACCGCCGCCCGATCCACCGGTACCCGAGCCGACATTCTGGCCATCGCTAAACAGCGGATAGATACTGGTGAGAGGAGTGTCGATCGGACCGCCGAAGTCCCTCTGCCAGTAACCGGTGAGGTCGTACCACTTGCCATCGACGTGCAGCATGTCCCTTGGGCCAGATAGGCCGAAACCCCTGAGCGCGATCGTTCCGCCGCCTTCCCCGGAGATTACGATCGCCGGGTTCGTACCCCAACGAAGCGATACCTGGTCGCGAGACACTGCGACCAAGTCGATTATGTCTCCCTTCGTCTCTCCATAGTCTTTGTCGACGAACGTGTCGCTGCCATCTCCAAGAGCCCAAACATACGTGTCCGCTCCAGCTCCTCCGTATAGGTAGTCGTTACCTTTGCCTCCAGAGAGGACATTATCGACCTTCTGTTCGTAGTAGCGATTGTCGGACCGGGAGGCATATAGTGTATCATTGTGGTCGCCACCATGCGCGGTTTCGAACCCCAACGAATACAGGTTACTTACGTAGATGCCACCTCCGCCTTCGATCATCAACGTGTCGTAACCCCAGCCACCCGATATATTTGCAAGGTTATCTTCCAAGTCGACATAGATAACGTCGTTCCCGCCCGCGCCAGAGATGACGTCAGACCCTGCATCTCCCACCAATAAGTCGTTCCCCTCGCCTCCAACCAGCGTGTCATTCCCCGCGCCGCCGAAGAAGATCATCTGTCCTGCAGTAGGATTTGCATAGTCGTATGAGGCGACCGATGAAACGATATAGTCGGAACCGGAGCCAGAGATCACAGTCTCAAAGCCTAGTGATACGGCATCAATGTACAAGCCATACTCTGACGTGATCTGGAGGAGATCGTTACCTTCTCCGCCGCCCACCGATCCAGAAACCATATCTTCGTAATCTGCAAAGATGAAGTCGTTTCCGCCTCGCCCATGTAGATGGTCCGCTCCCGCACCACCGAATAGGTTGTTGGCCGCATCATTGCCCAGCAAGTGGTCAGACCCACCGCCGCCCACCACATCAACGAAGTTTCCAAAACCAGCATAGTTCGCACCAGCAGCCAGATCGAAATATATTGGCTGACTGGCACCCTGGCCCCATAGGAAAGCATTCGCCGCGCCATAGCTTACAATGGTCGCCGATGAATCTTCGTAAACCAAAGAGCTGTATGACCGGTTTATCTGCAAGGCCACGTCTTGAAAGGCGCCAAGAGAACCATCTGACCGAACAAAATTGCCGGTGTTAAACGTGAAGATCCCGGGAGCGGTCTCAGATGGTGACGAAGGCCAAGCGACTCGTTGCACACCATGGAAGAGGTTGATCGCCGAGATACCCAGCTGCTGCATCGTAAAGAGCTCGCCATTGCCGAACTGAGCATCTTGGTTAAGATCTCTTCCGATGCGAAATTGTCCAAATGAGGCATCTGCCGCGTTAAAGACGCCGTCCGAGTTGGAGTCGAAGGCTCTAAGCGCCTCCAGGTCAGTTCGACCAGTCTGACTAAAGTTAGTCAGTACCCATTCGTCGTGATCGGCCTGGTTGTTGCTGTTATGATCGTAGATCAGAATGCCCTCATTAGGCCCGATCCAAGCTCTTTTCTCTAAGCGTCCATTACCCGACTCATCTGTAATTATAGGGGTCGTCGCAGGGGTATACTGGAAACCATCGTTACCAAGGTCGAGAACGATCGGAGAGCATACCTTTATGAACTTACCACCAAATACATGAATACTTCCGTCGGAGCTAGTGGCGCTGGCAGCACCTCTCACGTAAAGTTCACCGCACTTAAGATCCGGAATGGGGTACGAAATGATCGAAGCGCCACCGCCGGCTATATTAATCGCGTCACGGGCCACTTCTATTTTACAACCAGCATCAAGACGCTCAATCTTATCGGCATTGAGCTTCTCTATTCCGTCTACTAGGTAAGAAGTGGCCTCAACGACGATATTAATAAGGGGAGTCTTAAACACGGGCAAAGCCCCAAGAACGGATAGCGTAGTACTAACGTCCGACAAAAAGGACAAACCGTCTTAATGAAGTTTTGCCCCTTCGCATTGCGTCCTTCCCATCTTCACCTCCTAATTTCTAATATCTTTATGGCTAGCGCGATCAAGAGTAACGTCGGCAGGATTAACATTTCGCTGTGCGTGAATAAGGGTGCCGTGAAAGATACCGGAGGTCCGAAAGCTCTTAACAACGCGCAAGCCGCCATGGCTGCGGCGAATATCCGGTCCCAAAAGCCGGTCGCCGGCACACCGAAAACGTTTCTCCGACCAAGGGCATGACTGATGGCAAAAAGACCGACAGACAGAGACAATCCAACGAACCATAGGTCGGCCGAGTCGCTCATTGCGCTCCTCCTAAAAACAGAATGCCGAACGGTCGCGGAGTTCAGCAGGAAACTCCATTCACAGCACAATGCTTTTCGTTAGTCAAAGCCTATCGATAGCCGGAGAAGTTTAACCCTCCAGCGTCACCTGGCCGCTTCGCAAAAAACCACCGGAAGTCTTGGTGGCCATCGCCGCCGCCGGACTACGCTCCGACAAAGTTTTAGGCGATTCTTTCTATTTCGAATGCGGTCAAGCGTAGGATCGACGAAGCGATTAGTCGCTTGCACGGCTTGCCAGCCTGAGTGGTGTGGGGCGGGGTGAAATTCTTGCGACACAAGAAATCAAGTGACACCCTCCCCCTGCAAAAGACGCCTTTGTGAATAAAAATACCTGGGCCGTAAGTTTGCTGCCAAAAACGATGTGATTGGCAGGTCGTTACGGGGTTGAACAAATCAAGATCACCACCCATCTTCCCCTGCAATGATAGCGTCATGGTGGGGGCACCAGGCCGGCGCGACAACGGGAGGCTACCATCAGCAGGGCGGACGACTTCAAGACGCTGTTCTCGAACATTGCAATCGATAACGAGGCCACAATCTCGCTGCGCTATGGTGAAGTCACCAGGGCCTGCAACCTCCAGTTTCGAGACACCGACAGCCGCAAGGACAACAGCCTCCAAGTAGGCTCATATGGCCGTTGGACCGGCATTAAAGGCATCTCCGATCTGGACATGCTCTACATTATGCCCGCTGGTAAGTGGGACACCTACAAAAACGATCCCTATAAGCTGCTTCGTCATACAGCAGATGCTATTCAGGAGCGATACAAGACCACAACGGTCTATGTCGATACGCTCGTGGTTGTTTGCGAGTATCAGAACTTCAAGATCGAGGTGCAGCCGGTCTTTGAGGATGAAGAGGGTTTTTGGTATCCCTACACCAAAGGCCGAGGCACCTATCGTCTAACCAAGCCGCGTCCTGAACTGGACACCACCACCAAAGTGGACGGCGACAAGAACGGTAACTTGCGTCGGCTGGCCAGGATGGCTCGCGCATGGAAGAACAAGCATGGTGTGGGGATGGGCGGACTGCTTATCGACACGCTAGCTCACAACTTCCTTGTGGGGCGCGACACATACGACAAGACCGCGTTTGCCTCTTGTGGTCAGATGATGCGCGACTTTCTCTCGTTTCTTGCCGAGCAGCCTAAGCAGGACCGCTATGAGGCTCTCGGTTCCGGTCAGCACGTCAAGGTTCACAAGCCGTTTCAGTCCAAGGCCAAAAAGGGGCTAGAACTGGCGGACAAGGCTTTGGAAGCGGGCGAGGAAGCAAAGGCCAACAATCGGTGGCGAAAGCTGTTTGGCAGGGCCTACCCGCTCTCGGATGCTACCGAAGTTCGCAAGTCCCAGATCACCGAGGCTAGTTACACCGCCGACAACACCGAAGAGTTCATCGAGGACAAGTTCCCAGTCGACATTCGGTATTCACTGCGCTTGGAGTGCGAGGTCAAGCAGAGCGGCTTCCGCACGGTCCTTCTCCGCGCCATGAGCAGTGCGGGCATGAAGCGCCTCAATGTCTACAAGTCAAAGCAGCTCAAGTTCTACATCGTCAGCGAGAACATCAAGGGCATCTATATCGTCTACTGGAAAGTTCTAAACCGAGGGTCCGAGGCCGTCCGCCGCAACATGATCCGAGGGCAGATTGTGCCGGACAGCGGGAATAAGATCAAGAAGGAGACTTCGGACTTCCGTGGCGAGCACGTCGTGGAGTGCTATGCGGTGCAGAATGGAGTGGTCGTCGCCAAAGATCGCATTCATGTGCCCATCGTAGACGAAAGTGAACAGTGATGGACAGGGACCGCCTGCTCAAGGCTATTGCCGAGAAGGGCTATGATGTCGTGTTCGGCGTCAAGAAGACATTCGCGACCTACGACATTGTGAGCAAGGGGCCGGGCTGGATTGGTTTCATATCCAGCGCCGTTGGTGTTTTCGCGCTGATCTATGATCCGCTTTCTGCCAAGTTCCCTTCCGCTATCCTGGTCATTGCGGGTATAGCGAGCCTCTACCTTTCGTTTTACCGAGCAGAAGAATACGAAAAGGCTGCGAATGCTCAGCTGGTTCTCTACAACAAGCTCAGGTCGCTCTACCGCAGCGTGCAATCTGGCTTGGACGTGGTGGCGGCGAAGGCGGAATACGACGCCATTGAAACTTCTTACTATTCCGTGACGGTCGGTAAGCAAGTTTTTCTAAGTGGCTGGTATGCTCACTACAAGCTGTTTGCGGAAAGCCAGATCGACTGGATGGATGAGCAGCTTCACTTTAAGTGGACGGACAAGTGGCCCGTGTCAGCACGTTTGGTCATAGCGGCCGTCGTAGTTGCAGGTTTATTGGGTTTCATCCTTTGGGGCTACAACGCTCGCTTCTGCGTCTGACATAATTGTCGCATGGGTGCCGGCCGCTTCACCGCCTAGCTAAGTATTAAGTGAAACGCGGACCCAAGCCCAAGCAACCTCATGACACCGGCCCGGCCAGTAAGCCGATCATGCCGGACTATCTCACGGCAGCGGCCAAGGTCGTGTGGTTTGAAGAGATCGAGTTCGTCGTCGCCAACGGCGTGAAGGCGCGCGTTCAAGCTGTAAAGAGCTTGGGCGAGAGCATGAGCGTGCGTGATCTTGAAGCTCTGCTGCGTGAATGCGGCCTCAGCAAGTCAGAAAGCATCGCGGTTGCGAGCCAATTCGAGAGCAAGAGCGAACTAGCTGAGAAGCAGGCTGTCAGCGATGCAATCCAGAGCCTAATCGACAAGATGCGAGCCGCATAATCATCAAGGGATAAGTAAAAGAGCATACCAAGCACGGAGGGACTCTGGCGTCGAGGTTGCAGTCAATTAACCGAGACAAAGGAGCCCATAATGGCCGATCTCAACGATATTGCTTCGCTGGCTGGTGCCTTCGAGGAATTCAAGAACACTAACGACGCTCGTCTTGCACAGATTGAGAGCAAGGGCAGCGCAGACTACGTTACCACCGACAAGCTGGAAAAGATCAACGCTGATCTGACCGCACTCCAGGCTTCCATCACCGACGTTGCGAAGAAGTCCAACCGTCCAGGCGCAACCAACGTCAACGCAGACGAGGATGCACACGCCAAGGCTTTCAACGGCTTCATGCGCAAGGGCATGGACGCTGGCCTTGAAGGTCTAGAGCAGAAGGCAATGGTCACGACCGGCGGCACCCCTGAGGGTTCGACCGGTGGTTATCTCCTGCCAAAGCAGGTTGAAGCTGGTCTCTTCACCGCACTGGAAACCCTCAGCCCGATCCGTTCGATGGCTTCGGTCGTTTCCGTATCGTCCGACGACTATCGCTTTCTGTCGAACCTGCACGGTACTGATGCTGGCTGGGTCGGTGAAACCGATGCGCGTCCTGAGACCAGCACTCCGCTGCTCGCAGAGACCCGCGTTCCGATGGGCGAAATCTACGCCAACCCTGGTGTTTCGCAGCGCGCTCTCGATGACCTCTCGGTCAATGTCGAAGCACTGCTCGCAGAGGAAGTTGCTCGCGCATTCGCAATCAAGGAAAACGCTGCGTTCGTGAACGGCGATGGCGTCAACAAGCCAATGGGTCTGATGGCAACCACCGGCATCGCACAGGTTAAGACTGGCGTTGCTGCTGATCTGCCAACCAACGCCGACTTCCTGTTCAGCATGATCTACGGCCTGAACTCGGCATACCGCCAGGGCGCTCGTTTCGCGTCGGCTTCGGCTGTTACCGCGAAGCTCCGCACCCTCAAGGATGCGAACGGCAACTACATTTGGCAGCCTTCGCTGATTGCCGGCGAGCCTGCTACTCTGGCCGGTTACGCACACTCCGAAATCAACGAAATGGACGCAATCGCCGCTGGCAAGCTGCCTCTCGTGTTCGGTGACTTCAAGCAGGGTTACTTGATTGCTGATCGCATCGGTGTTCGCGTGCTGCGCGATCCGTTCACCAAGAAGCCTTTCGTGCTGTTCTACAGCACCAAGCGCGTTGGTGGCATGGTCCGCGACAAGAACGCTTTCATCACCCTGAAGGTGTCCGTCTAAGACTTAGACAACAACTGTGATGGAGAAGCGGGCGGAAACGTCCGCTTCTTCTGTTTCAGCTAAGTAGTTCAATGAGAGCTACCGTTATCACTCCGCAGGAAGTCAAGGATTGGTGCCGCATCGACGGTGATGCGGATGACGCCGCAATCCAGCTTCTAATCATCTCCGCGCAAGAGCAAGCACAGACTTACACGGGTCGGGAGTTCAACCCTGAGACGTGCCCTGCCTGCATCAAGCAGGCAATCGCCGTGTTCGCGGCCGATCTTTACCGCAATCGTGAGGGTCAAACGGTCGGAGAGAAGACGTTCTACCGTCTCCTGAACCCATACCGCCTCGGTGATCTAAGATCGACGCCGGCTCCCTCGATAGCCGCGTGACGATCTACGGTGCGACGAAGACCCGATCAGCCACAGGTGTAGAAAAGAGCACCTTCGCCCGCCTCTTCGTCAGGCCGGGAAGCGCGGTCAGCACTCCTTTGACGCGAGCCTTATTCCACACCGCGAACTGAGCAGCCGCACCCGAAACGTCGCCGACCTTGAGCTTTCGGACGAGAGTGCTGGAATTGAAGTTGCCGACGCCGATGTTGAACGCGAGGCTTACCAGCGCATCGAACTGGTTCTGGGTTAGCTTCACGCCAAGCGCATTCACCGCTTTTTCAAACCGAGCGGCGTCCTTTGCAAGTAGAGCATTGGCCTCCACTTCAGTGACAACCAGACCGGGCCTGACGTGCGGGCCGGTAGAACCGTAGCCGATGGTCAGCACACCAGCGGGACAAACATAGGCTTTAGCGCGAAAGCCCTCGGACGACTTGATTAGGGCGAGGCCCTGTCTTGATAGCTTCATTAGCTACTTAACAGAAAGACACCTTAGCCAAGTTCTAGCAGCACTTAACTCTTCAACTCTCCTGATAAGTATTTTCGGGAAGAGGAAAACCTCTCCCGCAAGCAGGAGAGAAAAAAATGAAGAGGCAAACAGTAAAGGCGAAGTTCAGGGCAGAATACCAGGCCCTAAAGAATGCGGTCGATCGTTGCAGCCGCAAGAACCACCCACAGTATATGGATTACGGCGGCCGAGGCATCCGGGTCGATCCTGAGTTCTTGTGCCCTGTTACCGGCTTTACGACATTTCTGGCAGAAGTCGGAAAGAAGCCCGATCCAACCTACACCCTAGAGCGCATCTGCAATGACGAGGGTTATGTCGTCGGCAACCTGACTTGGACCGATCGCGCCACCAACATGAGGAACCGCCGCAAGCCTGGCGTGGTCGTGAAAGACTTGGGCTGGGGCATCGGCACCTACGTCACTGTCGATCGCAACGGTCATCACAAAAAGTTGAAGTCCCCGATCGTTCCGCTCGGTGATCGCGTCCAAACGATCAAGCATTGGTCGATTGAACTCGGTGTCGCGGTTCCCACACTCGTGCAGCGCATCCAACGGGGCTGGTCGCCAGAACGGGCACTGACCAGCACGATCTACACCCCGACCAAGGCTCCCAAGCCCAACGCATAAGAGGAGAAAACTCCCATGACGAACGAAGCAATCGGAACCCTACTCGGTCACATTCTGGACAAGCTGAACCGCGTTGAAGCGATGGTCGCGGACATGAAGCCGGCCACACCGGCGCCCACCGACGATAATAGCGATGTGCTGCGCGACACGATCGAGGATGCCATCAGCATATTCGGTAAGGCAGTAGGCGACATCCTAGCACGCCAGCACAAGAACGATGGCGAATGAACTGAGCGCGGCAGAGGCCGCAGAGATCATGCGCCACGATATCGTGGTGCTGCTCTCCAAAGACCCGCACCACCCGCTAGCCCAATTGATCGGTCAGGCGTTGCTCGACCTGGAAGACGAATAAGCAAGGAGAACGAGAATGGCGGACAACGCTATCGAGAAACTTTTCGAGGAAATCAGGCAGGCACACCGCGCGATCGAAGAAGCGGAGCAAGCCAGGGAAGACGCCCACCGCGCCGTCGCTGATGCAGCTGCTGCGCTTCGAAAGGCGAAGAACCGAGCCGAGTTGCTGGATGAAACGCTACGCAGGCACGTTCACGATAAAGTGCCGATCGTACAGGCGAAGATGATCGCTCACGAGGAACAGGCCGAGCGCGAGAAGCAGGGCAGCTTGATCGTTGGTGGTTCGATCAACGCCTCCAAGATTCAAGCGAACAGCATCACCGCAGCGAAGATCACCGGCACATCAGTTCTGGGTGGGCCGACCTGGTTCAACCCGACAAAATAATCAGCGTCGGGCAACCGGCGCTGCCGCCATGAACGGACCACCGCAACAAGCTTGATGTTCCCGTTACGTTCACTCATTCAGTGCCGCCCATGTCGGCCAACCATCGCTCTGAAACGCTATCTGAAATGACCCGCATCGCCTCTAATGTGGAGGTGCGTTGCGGCTGCGGACATCGCTCGATCGTTGATGGACAGAACTTTGGACGGTGGCTCTTCATCCACCGCTACGACACCCGCATTCACATGCTTAGAGGCCGGCTACGCTGCTCAATCTGCGGTGCCCGACCTGTCGGAATACGCCCGGCGAGCAATGCGCCGACGGCGCCGAACGTGTGGCCCAATGACGAAGGAGGCTGGAGGCGCATGGCGGCGCGCTTGAGGGGCTAGGCCCAAGAAAATGCACGTTTCTTCATATGTGCAACCGTCACTACTTGCTCGGCATCGTGAAGCACCACCGCGCGGATCTTCTCGCCGCGCGCGACATCCCGCCGCATCGCGCGCCACATCGCGTTGAGATTGTCCGCCTTGGTCGTCGGACCGGGCCTCGCGCCGATCACCAGACGCACGCGCGGGTCCCGCTCCGCAACCGCCGCCACCGCATCGATCGTCGCGCGATCGTTGGGATAGCAGCCGACATAGATGCGGTAATCCGGATGCACATATCGCGCGAGCGCGGTGCGCAGCATGGCGCCGATGACCAGCGCCTCGTCCCAGGCAGGCACGAAGATCGCAAGGCCCGCGGGCTGCGCCCGCGCCGGCAGGCTGCCGATCGGCCGCCGCGTGCTGCCATGGCGCAGCCGGTGGATCAGCCACGCGCAATCGACGAACA
>NZ_LSKH01000037.1:0-16527 GCF_001557395.1 Sphingomonas sp. CCH5-D11
CCGCTGGCCGCGATCATTCCTCTCGACCGCGCGGGCTTCGATCGCCTCGAAGCCCTGACCCGGCTGCTGGCATCGCTCCACGGCCGCTCGATCCCGCCCGACACACGGCTGACGGCGCAGCAGCGCCTGCGATTGCGCAGGATGCTGCAATGCTTCGACGGCTACCGCGATGGCGCGACCCAGCGCGAGATCGCGCAGATCGTCTTCCGCCTCGCCCGCCAGGACCGCCAGCAATGGCAGGACGCTTCGGCGCGCCATGCCATCAAAGCCCTGCTGCGGGACGCCCGGGCCATGATCGCCGGCGGCTATCGCGCCCTGTTGCGCCATCGCCGGCAGGGCTGACGGCGGAGCGCAAGGCGGTGGGCGAATTTCCTCCCCCCTGACTTCGCCCTGCATCGCGCCGGGTTTGCTTCGCCATCGTGACCTTCGTCCGCCGCTGAGCACCAGCGGCCTTCACGAAGCTCACGGAGGCCCCATCCATGCGACCCGATCTCGCCGTTCTCCCGCCGCGCTTCCTGCGCACCAAGGAAGCCGCCGAGTTCCTCAGCCTGTCCGCCCGTACTCTCGAAAAGCATCGGACCTACGGCACCGGCCCGGCTTATCGGAAGCTCGGCGGCCGTGTCGTCTATTCGGTCGAGGAACTCGAAGCCTGGGCGGCGCGCGGCGCCGTCACCTCGACCTCCGATCCGCGCGGCTCGATCCTTCCCGCCAAGCGACACACGCCGGCGCCGTCGGCCCTGGCCGGCCGATACCCCCGCTGATCGCCGGCGAAACCATCGATGGCGGCGCGGCAACAGCACCTGTCGGAGCGCGGACAGCTCGACCTGTTTCGGGCGCTCCCCGGCGCGTTCGCCGCCCGAGATGCGCAGGATCTCATGGCCTATCCCTTTTTCTCGCTCTCCAAATCCCACCGCACCGCGCCGATCGACTTCCACGCCGGGGATGTCTCGATCCGTGTCGAGGCCGTGCCCGACCACGGCATGGCGACGATCTGGGACGCCGACATCCTGATCTGGGCGGCCAGCCAGATCGTCGAGGCGCGCGACGCCGGGCTGCGCACCTCGCGCCTGATGGTCGCCACCCCCTATGAAATCCTGAAGTTCATTGGTCGCGGCACGTCGCTGCGCGACTATCAACGCCTCAAGGCCGCGCTCGATCGGCTGCAATCGACGACGATCTGCACCTCCATCCGGCAACCCGCCGAGGGCCGGCGCCACCGCTTCTCCTGGATCAACGAATGGAAGGAGCGCACCGACCGGACCGGCAGGCCCGACGGGATCGAGCTGATCGTGCCCGACTGGTTCTACCAGGCCGTCCTCGACGACGCGCTCGTGCTGACGATCGATCGCGCTTATTTCGGCCTGACGGGCGGCCTCGATCGCTGGCTCTACCGGATCGTCCGCAAGCACGGCGGCCGCCAGCGCCATGGCTGGCGCTTCGACTTCCGCCATCTCCATTTGAAATCCGGCGCGCTGTCGCCGTTCAAGCGCTTCGCCTTCGAGCTGCGCGACATCATCCGTCGCCAGCCGCTCCCCGGCTACACGCTGTTCCTGGAGATTGAGGCTGGGGGCCGCACGCTGCTCGCTTTCGAGCCGCAGCCAGCCTGTGGAAAAGCTGGGGACGGCGTCGTGCCATCGGGAACCCGAAGGCCCGTGCCATCAGGAACCGCACCCTCGTGCCAACGGGAACCGAATCCGGCGCTAACCCGCGGGACGAAAAACGAAAATCGCGCCCTTAACTTAGACTCTAACAGAGAATCTAACTTTGAAGAGCGCGCCCTCGAGGTCGAAAACCTCGTCCGGCAGGCCACCAACGCGCTCAGTGTCACCGGCAAGCGGCGTCCCCACGCCCCCGGAGCCGCCGACACGCATCCGCTTCCCCAACTCCCCTTCGGCGCCCGGCCGGGAGGTGGTCGATGATCGTCGCCCTCCTCAACCAGAAGGGCGGCGTCGGTAAGACGACGCTGGCCCTGAACCTGGCGGGCGCATGGGCGAGCCGGGGCAAGCGCGTCACCCTGATCGACGCGGACCCGCAAGGCTCGGCGCTGGACTGGTCGCAGCAGCGCGGCCGCGAGGGGCTGACGCGCCTCTTCGGCGTCGTCGGCCTGGCCCGCGACACGCTGCACCGCGAAGCGCCCGAGCTGGCCCGCGAGGCCGATCATGTCGTCATCGACGGGCCGCCGCGTGTCGCCAGCCTCATGCGCTCGGCGCTGCTTGCCGCCGACCTGGTGCTGATCCCGGTACAGCCGTCGCCGTTCGACGGCTGGGCTTCGGCCGAGATGCTGGCGCTCGTCACCGAGGCGCGCGTCTATCGGCCGGACCTGGCCGCGCGCTTCGTGCTCAACCGCTGCGCCGCGCGCACCGTGCTCGCCCGCGAAACGGCCGAGACCCTGGCCGATCACGACCCGCCCGTTCTGGCCGCCACCATCGGCCAGCGCATCGCCTTCGCAGCCGCCGCGCAGTCCGGTCGGCTCGTGTCCGAATTGGACGACGAGACGCCCGCCGCTCGCGAGATCGCGGCGCTGGCGGACGCGATCGACGCGCTCGACCTCGGGAGGCGCGCACGATGAGCGAGCGCCCGCCCCGCCGAGGCTTCGCCTCCCGTCCCGCCGATCCCGATCGGTGGATCAAGGCGGCCGACGCTCCCCCGCGCGATGGCGATGCCGGCGGCTTCACCGCCCGGCTGACCATCGACGTGACACCCGCGCTGCGCGGCCGGATCAAGATCGCCGCATTCGGGCGCGGGATCACGGTCGCCGACATGCTGCGCGAGCTGCTCGCGCGCGAATTTCCCCCACGCCCCGAAGGAAACCCATCATGACCGACGCCGCGGTTCCCCGCGCGCGAAGCGGCCCTCCGCCGCGCGCGCATCTCGCCGACAGCCTGACCCATGTCGAGCTGACCCACATCGAGAAGCGGATCGAGAACTGGATCAGGTTCGGCCGCGAGGCCCAGGAGCAAATGCTCGACCGCCGCCGCCGCATCTTCTCCTATCGGCCGGGCAGCATCTTCGCCTTCGTGCGCTGGGCCGCCAACGACTTCGGCACGATCATCTCGCGCATCGACGTCGTGCGCGCCGTCGCACCGGGCGAAGCCTATCAGACGCTACCGTTCGTGCGCCCGGGCGGCGACATCCTGTTGAAGATCGAGAGCTGGCCGAAGGTCGAACAGGCGCTTCGCCACATCGACGCCGTGGAAGCGTTCGGCATCGATCCCTGCGACGTCGCGCCCGATCACTGGCGGCATGTCGGCAACCGGGTCGGCGCAGGCCAAGAGCCGCGCCCCTACACGTCGGAGCGCCATCAGGCATGGCTCAAGCGGCGGGAGATCACGCTGTGACCCGCTTCGGCTATGTCATGACGACCTATGTCGTGACGATGGGCGTCGCCGTCGCCGCCTTCGTCCCGATCGCACCGCGCCTCGTCTGGAACGCCTCGGCCAGCGTGCCGATCGGCCTCTATGACCTCGGCCCGCCGCGCCATCTGAAAATCGGCGATCTCGTCGCCGCCATGCCGGACAAGCCGCTCGCCGACGTCCTGGTCGCTCGCGGCTATATCGGCCGCGACGTGCCGTTGATGAAGCGCGTCATGGGTCTCCCCGGTCAACGGGTCTGCCGCACCGGCAACGCCGTCACCGTCGATGCCGCGCAGCTCGGCGAAGCGCTCGACCGCGACCGGCTCGGCCGCCCGCTGCCGGTCTGGCAGGGCTGCCAGCGCATCGGCGACGGCCAGATTTTCCTCATGAACCCCGATGTCCGCGACAGCCTGGACGGCCGCTATTTCGGCCCGCTTCCGACGCGCACCGTCATCGGCAAGGCGACGCCGCTCTACACCGACGAGGACCGCGACGGCCGCTTCGTCTGGCGCGCCCCAATCGCAGCGGCGCCCCGCTGACCGCTTCGCGTCGTCGGGAGCGGTGCCCGGCGACGGTTTTTTCCAACGCCACCGCCCTGGAGACCATCATGTCGCAGATCGGCGCATTCACCCGCGAGCCATCCGGCTTTGTCGGGCGCATTCACACGCTCACGCTCGACCGCGAAGTCACCGTCGTCCCCGCCGAGCCGTCGGATACGGAAAACGCCCCGGACTATCGGCTCCACCATGGCAATGACGACGGCCCGGAGATCGGCGCGGGCTGGAAGCGCACCGGCGAGCGCGCCGGTGAATACATCGCGTTCCTGATCGACGACCCGGCCTTGCCGCAGCCGATCCGCGCCAACCTGTTCCGCGACGACGATGCGGGCAGCGCGTGGTCGCTGCACTGGAGCCGCGCGCCAAAGCGCGACGGAAAGGATTGAGGCGATGCGGCGGACCTCACTCCTTCTCCTTGTCGGCCTGTCGTTCGGTTGCGCTTTGCCCATGCCGGGCTTTGCGCAATCGTCCGCCGCCAGCGCGCCGCCCGTCGGCGATCTGCTCGGCGAACTCATCGCAGACGCGGCGCAGCGCTTCGCGCTTCCCACCGCCTGGATTCGCGCGGTGATGAAGGCCGAGAGCAATGGCGATCCGCGCGCCGTCTCGCCCAAAGGCGCGATGGGGCTGATGCAGATCATGCCGGCGACCTGGGCGGAGTTGCGCGCGCGGCATCGTCTCGGAACCGATCCCTACGATCCGCGCGACAACATCGCCGCCGGCGCGGCCTATATCCGTGAACTGTACGATCGCTACGGCTCACCCGGCTGGATCGCAGCTTATAACGCCGGGCCTGGCCGCTACGAGGCGTGGTTGAGGGGGCGTCCGCTGCCAGCCGAAACGCGCGCCTATGTCGCCAACGTCGCGCCGTCCGTCGGCGATGGCGACGCCTCCGCGCCGGTCCTGGTCGCCGCTGCCGATCCGCTCGCCTGGACGCGCGCGCCGCTGTTCATCCTGTCATCGGCGCGTGACGCGGCCGCCGTCCCGGCGCCGGTCGAACCGATTTCCGACACCCCGGGTTCAGCGCCGGGCAGCCACCATAGCGCCGCAATCCCGCCCCCATCGGACCGTCTTTTCGTCGCGCGAACGATGGCGGAACGGCAGCCATGAGGGTCGCGATCACGCCAGCCCAGCCGCCGATTTCAGTGTGCAGAAGATGGGCCTGGGGGCAGGCTCATGTCCCGGCAGGAGGGGCGCAAAGGAAAGGAAGGCGGGAGGGCAAGATTAAAGCGGACGGCACCCCATGGGGTCCATCCGGGGGCCAAGCCCTTGTCTGCACACTGTTTGGGGCGGCACTGCCGCGGAACGGGCGCAGTGCCGCCCCAAGCGATAACGCCCGCAATTTCCGGGAATTTCACGGCACTCTTGCCCAATATCGGCGGCCTCGGCGGGATCGACGGTCGTGAGCGAGGACGACAATCGCTTTCGGCCCCGGCCCGGCCGCATCCGCTCCGGCGGCGCCAAGACGGGCCAGGCGAAGAGCTTCCTCAGCAAGGTCCGCAAGATCGCCCGGCAGCAGCAGTCAGGCCCTGGCCGGAGCCGGACCGCGACGGGCGGCGCCGGTCGGTCAGCGAAGCTCGTCGCTTCCGGCCGCGGCGTGCAACGCGGGCGCGGGGCATCCTTCGTGCGCGCCCGCAATCTGTCGAACGGTTGGAGTCATCGCCAGCCCGACAGCCGGCGCGTCGTCGTCAAATCCCGCTCGGTGCGTCTCGCCGGTCGCAGCGGCAAAGCCGCCGCCCACCTGCGCTACATCCAGCGCGACGGCACGGCCCGCAACGGCGAACGCGGCCGCCTCTACTCGGCGACGGAGGACCGGGCCGATCCGCAAGCCTTTCTCGATCGCG
Source organism: Sphingomonas sp. CCH5-D11 (assembly GCF_001557395.1). NCBI lineage: Bacteria > Pseudomonadati > Pseudomonadota > Alphaproteobacteria > Sphingomonadales > Sphingomonadaceae > Sphingomonas > Sphingomonas sp. CCH5-D11. The sequence goes on from NZ_LSKH01000037.1 coordinate 5,752, forward strand.
GCCAGGACGATCGCCACCAGTTCCGGTTCATCGTCTCACCGGAAGACGCCGCCGAGCTGGCCGACCTCACCGGCTACGCCCGCGATCTGATGGCCCGGCTCGAAACCGATCTCGGCACGAAGCTCGATTGGGTCGCGGTGAACCACCACAACACCGGTCATCCGCATGTCCATGTCATCGTCAACGGCCGCGATGACCTGGGCGAGGATCTCGTCATCAATGGCGACTATCTCGCGGGCGGCATCCGCGAGCGGGCCAGCGAACGGGCGACGCTCGAACTCGGTCCCGTCACCGAGATCGAGCAGCGCCGCAAGCTCCTCGCCGAGCTCGATCAGGATCGGCTGACCCGGATCGATCGGGCCTTGATCGCCGAAGCCGAGGAACGGCTCATCGACCTGCGTCAGGAGCCGGGCGACCTTCGCGGCCAGTCCGACCGAACGCTGCGCCTGCGCCGCCTGGGCAAGCTCGGCGACATGGGCCTTGCGACCGAACATGCGCCCGGCGTCTGGGAATTGAACGACCGGCTCGAGCCGACCTTGCGTGAGATGGGCGAGCGCGGCGACATCATCCGCACCATGCAACAGGCGCTGCGGACCGAGGGCGCCGAGCGCGACCCGATGAGCTTCCAGATCCATGACGCGGCGCCGGCCTCGCCGATCGTCGGCCGCGTCATCGACAAGGGCCTCTCGGACGAACTCGGCGAGACCCTGACGCTGGTCGTCGATGGCATCGATGGTCGCACGCACCATGTCTCCGGGATCGACCCGGCTCGCGTCGAGGACGCCCGCATCGGCAGCATCGTCGAGATAGGGGCGCCCGACACCGCCGCACGCCCATCCGACCGCGCGATCGCCAGCATGACCGAGGACGGCATTTACCGGCCGAGCCGCCATCTCGAACAGGCCCGGTTCGACGGGCGTGTGCCAAGCGGCGACCATGAGGGCTTCATCGACGCCCATGTCCGAAGATTGGAGGCGTTGCGCCGCGCCGGGATCGTCGAGCGCATCGACGCCGATCAATGGCGTATCCCGAGCGACTTCGAGGCGAGAGCCGCCGCTCATGACGCGGGGCGCAACGCCCGCGCCAATGTCCGCATCCTCTCGACCTTCGACCTCGAACGCCAGATCGGGTCCGATGGCGCGACCTGGCTGGACCGGCGTCTGGTCGGCGCGGGCGCCGCCGACCTGTCCCCCGCGGGCTTCGGCGGCCAGGTGCGCGAGGCCATGGAGCGACGCCGCGATCATCATCTCGACCACGGCGACGCCGCCCGCCAGCCGGGCGGCCGCATCGCTTACCGGCGCAACCTGATCGCTGCCCTGCGCGACCGGGACGTCGCCCGCGCCGGAGAAGAGCTGGCGACGAGGAAGGCGCTGCCGTTCCGCATGGCGACCGATGGCGAGACCGTCACCGGCGCCTTTACCGGCACCACCCAGCTGGCGAGCGGCAAATTCGCCATCGTCGAGAAGTCCCACGAGTTCACCCTAGTCCCCTGGCGGCCGGTCATCGACCGCCAGCTCGGCCGCGAAGTCATCGGCGTCGTGCAAGGCGGTTCGGTCTCATGGCAGGTGGGCCGGCAAAGAGGATTGGCGATGTGACGGCAGCTTTGCGGTGACGATGCTGCGCGTCGGCCGGATGACGACCGGCTCGACGCGGCGTGCCCCTCCGTTTTGTCAGCCATGGCATCCGAAAGCTCGACGCGCGGGTTTTTATGTTGCGTCTCGGCAAAGCGGATATTCTCTGATCGGCTCCATCTCATTTGCCGATCGGAGCCTTATGTCTGGAAGCCGCGTCCTCTGGGGACAAGTCGCCCTGGTTCTGTCGATCGTGCTCACCGCCATCTGGTGTGCGACGGAGTGGACGGCGTGGCGTCTGGGCTTTCAGGCGCAGCTCGGCCAGCCCTGGTTCGCGGTCGCGGGCTGGCCGGTCTATTACCCGCCGCTCTTCTTCTGGTGGTGGTATTGCTACGACGCCTATGCGCCCCAGGTCTTCCTCGAAGGCGCCACTGTCGCGGTCTCGGGCGGTTTCATCTCGATCATCGTCGCCATCACCCTCTCGGTGATCCGCGCGCGGGAGGCCAAGAACGTCATCACCTATGGTTCGGCGCGCTGGGCCGAGTCCGGCGAGATTAGGGCCGCCGGATTGCTCGGCGCCGACGGCGTGGTCCTCGGCCGCTACGAGCGTGACTATCTCCGGCACGACGGCCCGGAGCATGTCTTGTGCTTCGCGCCGACCCGATCGGGCAAGGGCGTGGGTCTCGTCGTGCCGACCCTGCTGACCTGGCCCGGCAGCACGATCATCCACGACATCAAAGGCGAGAATTGGGGCCTGACCGCCGGCTTCCGCTCCCGCCATGGCCGCGTGTTGTTGTTCGATCCGACCGACCCGGCCTCGTCGGCCTACAACCCCCTGCTCGAGGTGCGGCGCGGCGACAAGGAAGTCCGCGACGTCCAGAACATCGCCGATATTCTCGTCGACCCCGAAGGCGCGCTCGAGAAGCGCAACCATTGGGAAAAGACCAGCCACTCGCTCCTGGTCGGCGCGATCCTGCATGTCCTCTACGCGGAAGCCGACAAGACCCTCGCCGGCGTCGCCAACTTCCTCTCCGACCCCAAACGGCCCGTCGAGGCGACGCTGCGCGCCATGATGAACACGCCGCACCTGGGCGAAGCCGGCGTCCATCCCGTGATCGCCTCGTCGGCCCGCGAGCTGCTGAACAAGAGCGACAACGAACGCTCGGGCGTGCTGTCCACCGCCATGTCGTTTCTAGGCCTCTACCGCGACCCGGTCGTGGCCAAGGTGACGGCGCGCTGCGACTGGCGTATCGCCGATCTGGTGGCGGGCGACAAACCCGTCAGCCTCTATCTCGTCGTCCCGCCCAGCGACATCAACCGCACCAAGCCGCTGATCCGCCTGCTGCTCAACCAGGTCGGACGGCGGCTGACCGAAGATCTGAAGACGTCGGGCAACCGCCATCGGCTGTTGCTGATGCTGGACGAGTTCCCGGCGCTCGGCCGGCTCGATTTCTTCGAGTCCGCCCTGGCGTTCATGGCCGGCTACGGCATCAAATCCTTCCTGATCGCCCAGAGCCTCAACCAGATCGAAAAGGCCTATGGCGCGAACAATAGCGTGCTCGACAATTGTCATGTGCGCGTCGCCTTCGCCACCAACGACGAACGCACCGCCAAGCGGGTGTCGGACGCGCTCGGCACCGCGACCGAGCTGCGCGATTCCACCAATTACGCCGGCCACCGGCTTTCCCCGTGGCTCGGGCATCTGATGGTGTCGCGGCAGGAGACGGCTCGGCCGCTGCTCACCCCTGGCGAGGTGATGCAGCTGCCGCCCGCCGACGAATTGCTGCTGGTCGCAGGCGTGCCGCCGGTGCGGGCGAAGAAGGCGCGCTACTATGAGGATGCGCGATTCCGCGAACGCATCGTCCCGCCGCCGAAACCTAGAAGCGCGAAACGAGCGACGACACGCCCCGCCGATGACTGGTCGGCGCTGCCGGTCCCCGCCGCAGTGGCGGCCGCAAGTGCGGGCCGTGCGTTCAGCGACATCGCCGATCCGGCCAACGCCGGCATCCGCCGTGAGCCGGAACTGCCCGAACACGAGGCGATCACGCCGCCCGAGCGCCCAGCCGTCGGCGAGTTCGACCTCCTCGACGACGAACCCGACCTCGACGCCGCGAAGGCCCGCAACCTGCGCCTTCGGGTCACATCGGTCGCGCGCCAGGCGACGATGGACCCGGACGACGGCATCGCGTTGTGAAAGGGCTCGCCATGCAGACCAAGACCCGCATGAACGTCTATTTCGATCCCGATCTCCTCAAGAAGGTCGAGGCCCTGGCGCTGCGGCGGCGCATCTCCAAATCCGCCGTCATCGAGGCCGCCGTCGCCTCCTTCCTGTCGGCCGACGCTTCGGAACGTCTGGAGGCGGTCTTCGCCCACCGCATGGACCGGATCGGCCGCCAGATCGACGGCATGGACGAAGACCTCGCCATTCTCGGCGAGACGCTCTCGCTGTTCATCCGCTTCTGGCTGACCATCACGCCGCCCTTGCCCGACAGCGCCCAGGCGTCGGCGCGCGCCAAGGGCGTCGAGCGGTTCGAGAGCTTCCTGCAAACGCTCGGCCGGAAGCTGGCAACCGGGGATCGCTTCTTGAAAGACCTGTCGCGCGACATCGACTCGAGGCGCAGCGGAGCCGTCGAGCCAGATTGAAGAACGCCGTGGGGTTCAGGTCGACTGAGCCAATCCCGCCGTTCTCCTGTATTTGCACGCCAGGCCACTACACTCGCAAATCCTTGTTGAGCCGGCCTGATTTCTGGCTCTTTTAATCATCCCCGTCCGGGAACCGTTCGATGTCTCCCCGGCCGAAGCGGGGATGGAATGGCGATTTCTCGGAGCAATTCGGAAGGATGGGCGCGCGGCGCGCGGATGCTGCGCACCGCGCTCGGCCCCGCCATCGCTCGGTTCCTCGAAGACGCCGCGGTCGTCGAGGTGATGCTGAACCCCGACGGTCGCATCTGGATCGACCGCCTCTCGGAGGGGCTGGCCGACACCGGCGAGCGGTTGGCGCCGGCCGATGGCGAACGCATCGTGCGCCTGGTCGCGCACCATGTCGGCGCCGAGGTTCATGCCGGCGCCCCGCGCGTGTCGGCCGAACTGCCCGAGACGGGGGAGCGGTTCGAGGGGCTGCTGCCGCCCGTGGTCGCCGCCCCGGCGTTCGCCATCAGGAAGCCCGCCGTCGCCGTCTTCACGCTCGACGATTACGTCGCCGCCGGGATCATGTCGGCTACGCAGGCCGCGACGCTGCGCGCGGGCGTCGCGGCCCGCGCCAACATCCTCGTCGCCGGCGGCACCTCGACCGGCAAGACCACGTTGACCAATGCGCTGCTCGCCGAGGTCGCCAAGACCGCCGATCGCGTCGTCATCATCGAGGACACCCGCGAGCTGCAATGCGCCGCGCCCAACCTCGTCGCCATGCGGACCATGGACGGCGTCGCCTCGCTTTCCGATCTCGTCCGCTCCTCGCTTCGCCTGCGCCCCGACCGTATCCCGGTCGGCGAGGTGCGCGGAGCCGAGGCGCTCGATCTGCTCAAAGCCTGGGGCACCGGCCATCCCGGCGGCGTCGGCACGATCCACGCCGGCAGCGCCATCGGCGCGCTGCGGCGCATGGAACAGCTCATCCAGGAAGCCGTCGTCACCGTCCCGCGCGCGCTGATCGCCGAGACGATCGATCTCGTCGCCGTGCTGTCCGGCCGCGGAGCCGCGCGCCGGCTCTCCGAACTCGTCCGCGTCGAGGGCCTCGGCCCGGACGGCGACTTCCGCGTCGCGCCCGCCGTCAGCGCCCCGGTCTCCAGGAGCGGCGACCCCGCCGCCGCTCTCATCCCCGCCAGCCCCGAAGGAGAAACATCGTGATCCAAAGCCTGCACCACGCCCATCGCCGCCTCTTCGCGTCGCTGTCCGTCGCCGCGCTCTCCGTGGCGATGGCCGCGCCCGCCCATGCCTCCGGCTCGTCGATGCCCTGGGAGGCGCCGCTGCAATCCATTCTGGAGTCGATCGAAGGCCCGGTCGCCAAGATCGTCGCGGTCATCATCATCATCATGACCGGCCTGACGCTCGCCTTCGGCGACACGTCCGGCGGCTTCCGGCGGCTGATCCAGATCGTGTTCGGCCTGTCGATCGCCTTTGCGGCGTCGAGCTTCTTCCTGTCGTTCTTCTCCTTCGGCGGCGGAGCGCTGGTCTGATGCTGGGCGGGGCCGACGATCTGCCGGGCTTCACCGTGCCGGTCCACCGGGCGCTGTCCGAGCCGATCCTGCTCGGCGGCGCGCCGCGCGCGCTCGCCATCATGAACGGCACGCTGGCGGGCGCGCTCGGCCTCGGCCTGCGCCTCTGGCTGGTCGGCATCGTCATCTGGGCCGTCGGCCACGTCGCCGCGGTGTGGGCCGCCAAGCGCGATCCGCTGTTCGTCGATGTCGGCCGCCGCCACCTGCGCATCCCCGCGCACCTCACGGTCTGAGCGGGAGCGCGCCGATGATGAATCTCGCCGAATATCGCGACCAGAACGCTCGGCTCGCCGACTTCCTGCCCTGGGCGGCGCTGATCGGCCCCGGCGTCGTGCTCAACAAGGACGGCAGCTTCCAACGCACCGCGCGCTTCCGCGGACCCGATCTCGATTCCGCGGTCCCGGCCGAGCTGGTCGCGGTCGCCGGCCGCCTCAACAACGCCTTCCGCCGTCTGGGCTCGGGCTGGGCGATCTTCGTCGAAGCGCAGCGCCATCCCTCCAACCGCTATCCCGACAGCCATTTTCCCGATGCGGCCTCCGCGCTGGTCGACGCCGAGCGAAAGGCCGATTTCGAGGAAGCCGGCGCGCATTTCGAGTCCAGCTATTTCCTCACCTTCGCCTGGTTGCCGCCGGCCGAAGACGCCGCCCGCGCCGAAAGCTGGCTCTACGAAGGCCGCGAACAGAAGGGCCTCGATCCGCACGAGGCGCTGGGCGGCTTCATAGACCGCACTGACCGGCTGCTGCGCCTGGTCGAAGCCTTCATGCCCGAATGCCGATGGCTCGATGACGGCGAGACGCTGACCTATCTGCATGGCTGCGTCTCCACGCATCGGCACCGTGTTCGCGTTCCCGAGACGCCGATCTATCTCGATGCTCTGCTGGCCGACCAGCCGCTGTCGGGCGGGCTCGAGCCGCGCCTCGGGCGGGCGCATCTGCGCATTCTCACCGTCACCGGCTTTCCGACCGCCACCACGCCGGGCCTCCTCGACGAGCTGAACCGGCTCGCCTTCCCCTATCGGTGGAGCACCCGCGCGATCCTGCTCGACAAGACCGACGCGACCAAGCTGCTGACCAAGATCCGCCGGCAGTGGTTCGCCAAGCGCAAGTCGGTCGCCGCCATCCTGAAGGAGGTGATGACCAACGAGGCGTCCGTCCTGATGGACACCGATGCGTCGAACAAGGCGGCCGACGCCGACCTCGCACTTCAGGAACTCGGCGCCGACTACGCGGGCATCGCCTATGTCACCGCGACGGTGACGGTGTGGGACACCGATCCACGCGCCGCCGACGAGAAGCTGCGCTTCGTCGAAAAGGTCATCCAGGGCCGCGACTTCACGGCGATGGCGGAGACCATCAACGCGGTGGACGCTTGGCTCGGCAGCCTGCCAGGGCACGTTTACGCCAATGTCCGGCAGCCGCCGATCTCCACGCTCAATCTCGCCCACATGATCCCGCTTTCGGCGGTGTGGGCGGGGCCGGAACGGGACGAGCATTTTGCAGCGCCCCCACTGCTCTTCGGCAAGACCGAGGGCTCGACACCGTTCCGGTTTTCCCTCCACGTCGGCGACGTCGGCCATACGTTGATCGTCGGCCCGACCGGCGCCGGCAAATCCGTGCTGCTGGCGCTGATGGCCTTGCAGTTCCGCCGCTATGCCGACGCTCAGGTCTTCGCCTTCGATTTCGGCGGATCGATCCGGGCGGCGGCGCTGGCCATGGGCGGCGACTGGCACGACCTCGGCGGCGATCTTTCCGACGGCTCGCAAACCTCGGTCAGCCTCCAGCCGCTGGCCCGCGTCCACGACGTTTCCGAACGCGCCTGGGCCGCCGACTGGATCGTCGCCATCCTGATCCGCGAAGGCGTCGCCATCAGCCCGGAGGTGAAGGAGCACGTCTGGACGGCGCTGACCTCGCTGGCCTCCGCGCCGGTCGAGGAACGCACCATCACCGGCCTGTGCGTCCTGCTCCAGTCCAATGACCTGAAACAGGCGCTGCGCGCCTATTGCATCGGCGGCCCCTACGGTCGCCTGCTGGACGCCGAGCGCGAACAGCTCGGCACGGCCACCGTCCAGGCGTTCGAGACCGAGGGTCTGATCGGCACCGGCGCCGCGCCCGCCGTGCTTTCCTACCTCTTTCACCGCATCGAGGATCGCCTCGACGGATCGCCGACCCTACTCATCATCGACGAGGGCTGGCTCGCGCTCGACGACGAGGGCTTCGCCGGCCAGCTCCGCGAATGGCTGAAGACGCTGCGCAAGAAGAACGCCAGCGTCGTCTTCGCCACGCAATCGCTTTCCGACATCGACGGCTCCGCCATAGCGCCGGCCATCATCGAGAGCTGCCAGACCCGGTTGCTGCTGCCGAACGAACGGGCCGTCGAACCGCAGATCACCGCGATCTATCGCCGCTTCGGCCTCAACGACCGACAGATCGAGATCATCGCGCGGGCCATGCCCAAGCGCGACTATTACTGCCAGTCCCGGCGCGGCAACCGCCTGTTCGAGCTGGGGCTCTCCGATGTCGCCCTCGCGCTCTGCGCCGCCTCTTCCAAGACCGATCAGGCCGTGATCGCCCGGCTTACCGCCGAGCATGGGCAGGCCGGCTTCCTCGCCGCCTGGCTCCGCCACCGCGACCTCGGCTGGGCGGTCGACCTCATCCCAACGCTCGCCCCGAAGGAGAAACTACCATGACCTTGCCTCGCTCCCGCGCGGCGCGGCTCGCCGCCGCGCTGCTCCTCGCCCCGGTCGCGCTCGCCCCAATGCTGGCGACGCCGGCGCAGGCGCAATGGACCGTGTTCGACCCGACGAACTATGCGCAGAACGTGCTGACGGCCGCGCGCAGCCTTCAGCAGATCACCAATCAGATCACCTCGCTCCAGAACGAAGCGCAGATGCTCATCAACCAGGCGCGCAATCTGGCGAGTCTGCCTTACTCGTCGCTGCAACAGCTTCAGCAATCGGTCCAGCGCACGCAGCAATTGCTCAGCCAGGCGCAAAATATCGCCTACGACGTCCAGCAGATCGACCAAGCGTTCCAGACCAAATACGCGAATGCGTCGATGTCGGCGTCCGACGCGCAACTGCTCGCCGACGCCAAGACCCGCTGGCAAAACACGGTGGGCGGCCTCCAGGACGCCATGCGCGTGCAGGCCACCGTCGTCGGCAATATCGACACCAACCGCACCCAGATGTCGGCGCTGATCGGGGCCAGCCAGTCGGCCACGGGCGCATTGCAGGCGACGCAGGCCGGCAATCAGCTCCTCGCCCTTCAGGCGCAGCAGCTCGCCGACCTCACCGCCGTCGTCAGCGCCAACGGCCGGGCGCAGGCGTTGCAATCGGCCGAACGGGCCGCGGCTGCGGAACAGGGTCGCGAACAGCGCCGCCGCTTCCTGACGCCGGGGACCGGCTATCAGGCTGGCAACGCGCAGATGTTCTACAACGGCAACTGAGGGCGGCGCGATGGACGGCAAGACCCTCGCACGCCTCGGCGCCGTCGTCTTCGTGGCGGTCGCGGTCACAGTGACCGCCATCGAGATGACCCGCAAGGAAGACGGGCACGACAACGCCGTCCCGCAGGCGCGCTCCGCGCCGGCGCACGATCCGCTCCGCGCGGATCTCGCCCGGTGCAGCGCCATGGGGGAAGCCGGCACACGCGATCCGGGCTGTCTGAAGATCTGGGCCGAGAACCGCCGCCGTTTTCTCGGGCAACCGGCATCCACGCCGTCAGCGGCCCCGGAGCCGCCGGCGAGCCTGTTTCCCGGCGGCGCCAACGATCCGGCCGCCGGTGACATCGCGCCCGTCCTCCCGGAGCGACCGGCCGCTCCGGAGGGCCGCTGACCATGGGCGGCACCGGCGTCATCGACCATTTTCTCGAGGTCTTCACCCGCTACATCGACGGCGGCTTCGGCCTGCTCGGCGGCGAAGTCGGGTTCATCGCCACGACGCTGATCGTCATCGACGTGACGCTGGCCGCTCTGTTCTGGTCGTGGGGCGCCGACGACAACATCATCGCCCGGCTGGTGAAGAAGACGCTGTTCGTCGGCGTCTTCGCCTACCTGATCTCCAACTGGAACAATCTCGCGCGGATCATCTTCGAGAGCTTCGCTGGCCTTGGCCTGAAGGCGTCCGGCACGAGCTTCACCGTCACCGATCTGCTCCGCCCCGGCAAGGTGGCGCAAACCGGCCTCGATGCCGGCCGGCCGCTGCTCGACTCGATCTCGGGCCTGATGGGCTACTGGTCGTTCTTCGAGAACTTCATCCAGATCGCCTGCATGTTCTTCGCCTGGGCGCTGGTCCTGCTCGCCTTTTTCGTGCTCGCCATCCAGCTCTTCATCACCCTGATCGAGTTCAAGCTGACGACGCTCGCCGGCTTCGTGCTGATCCCCTTCGGCCTGTTCGGCAAGAGCGCCTTCATGGCCGAACGGGTGCTCGGCAACGTCATCTCTTCGGGCATCAAGGTGCTGGTGCTCGCCGTCATCATCGGCATCGGCTCGACCCTGTTCTCCGAGTTCACCGCAGGCTTCGGCGGCGCCACGCCGTCGATCGACGAGGCCATGGCGATCGTGCTCGCCGCGTTGTCGCTGCTGGGTCTCGGCATTTTCGGCCCGGGCATCGCCAACGGCCTCGTCTCCGGTGGCCCGCAACTCGGCGCCGGCGCTGCGATCGGCACCGGGCTCGCGGCCGGCGGCATGGTGGCAGCTGGTGCTGCTACGGTGGGCGCCGTCGCCTCGGGCGGCGCGGCCCTCGCAGGTGGCGCCGCCGCCGCGGCGCGTGGCGGAGCCGCGCTCGCCGGCGGCGCATCGACCGCCTACAGCCTGGGCGCGGCCGGCTCCTCGGGCGCGTCCGCCGTCGCTTCCGGGCTCGGCAACGTCGCCAGCGCGGGCGCCCAGGCCGCCGTATCGCCGTTGAAGCGCGCGGCCAGCCGCGCCGCCGACAGCCTGAAGCAGAGCTATCGATCCGGCGCGCGCGCCGCCTTCGCCTCGACCGGCGGGTCATCGAC